>CALARM010000119.1 GCA_937888925.1 uncultured Synergistia bacterium
TCTATTCTATTCATAGTAATTCCTGTAACGGAAATCTTTGGATCTGAAATTTTCAATATTTCGCCTGCAAGGCCATCAGATGTACCTATATATTCTACATCAATGATAGCTATGGAATTTTCAAAGGATCTCGGATAAACATGGTTACATGTAACAGGATTTTGCTTTAAATTTTCAATTATTCTGTCGCGGGACGTAAAATCACAGTTACTTACAATAATCTGTATGGATCTGTGAGAATTACTCAGAACAGTATATTTTACAGGTATTTCCCACACAAGATCCCTGACTAGCAGATCCGCCATTTTCTTTATTGCTTTATTTCCGGCCTCTTCCCTTGACAGGCTTGTCCCTTTCTGACTGATGGTTTTTGCAAGTATTATCTGGCCTGTATCAGAAATAACAACCCTTATATCACATCTGGCATTTGATGTAAATACAGTATTCTGGGACGTAGACATCTGTCCTACAAATTCTGTTGCAACCCTGCCTATAACTATTATATCAGACTGAAGTCTTTTACCTAAAGTAGCGGCAGATACAGGATCGCCTGTAAGTCCTTTTTTTGCTTCATCTGTTTCTCTTATGGCATTTATCTGACTCTCATCTATAAGATGATAATGGTTCTCACTGAGAGAACTGTTCAGAGTACTTTCTGCAATAAAACCTTTTTTTTCAAAATTCACTTCTTCCATTAAAACCATTACCCGGGGATTGCCGAAACTGCTCCATTCAAGTTTTTTTAATATTTCATCATCTGAAAGTTTTTTTATTTCCGAAGGAGCAGTATCAGTAGTTGCCGTAACAACAGTCTTTTCCCTGACAAGAAGAGAACCTGAATTATTAAAAAACTCAACTGTTCCTCTTATCACCGTAATGGTAGATGAATTCTCTGTTCCTTCGATTTCCAGTTCTGTACCCTTTATAACGGCTGTACCTGACGGAGTGATAATATTTAAATTACTGCCATTCTTTATATTACCCCATATTTTACCTGAAAACATATTTATCTTTTCTTTTTCACTGAATTCAATTTCTGTCGAAGACCCGATCTTTAAAGTGCTTCCGTCGGGAAAAATAACTTTACACCGGCTGTTATCACCACTTATAAGTTTATCCTTTAAGGAAATAATATCCCCTGTTTTTACATGAATATGTTCTTCCTTATCTGATGGCAAAACATCAATCAGTCCCTGAACATCTGTAATAATAACAGCAGTATCAGAGGAAAAAACAAAATTATCCAGTCCCTGGCTTTCTTTAAATGCCATAGAAGGAACTGAAATAATTATAATTAAGAGAATGGAATAAACTAATTTGTACATAAATACACTCCCTTTCTATCCAGATTTACGGAAAATTCTGATTTTCTATTATCATTTCATTTTTCTCAAAACATTCATAATCATTTCATTATAATTATACCTGTTTTATATATTCTTATGCAAGAAAAATATTCATAAATATTCAAATACATAAAAAGAAGGACTTTTCTTATAACTATAAGAATTATTTTAATAAAAAAATATTGGGAGGAGATTTTTTATGGCAGATAATTTATCAGAACTTAAAAGGAAACTGGAAGAACTTCAAAAAGAATTTGATGCAATGTTCCTCAGACTGAGAGATGTAACGAAAGAAAGGGATCAATTGAAAACCCGGATAGAAGAGAGTTCCTTTGAAGAAAGGGTAAGAGAATTAATGGAACTTCTGAACACTACTATGACTGTAGCAGAACCTGAAGGTTATATTTATTTAATAAAATCAACACTCAGAACTACAAGAAAACTTCTGGACGCCGAGTGGAGTTCCATACTTCTTGTAGATAAGAAAACAAATGAACTGGTTCTTGAAACAGACCCTGACAGAGAAAAACCGATGGTATTCAGATTTCCTGTCGGTGAAGGCATAGCAGGAGCAGTGGCAGTTACCGGAGAACCTGTAATTGCAGCAGATATTCAATCTGATCCGAGATGGAAAAAAGATATAGCCGAAGCAACAGGGTATCATCCCAGATCAATTCTATGTGTCCCTCTTATTTATAATGATGATATAATCGGCGTGGTAGAAGCATTTGATAAAATCAATAATGAACCATTTACGATTGAAGATATGAATCTTCTCACAACAATGTCGGATTTACTTGCTACTCTTGTCTATAATATGAGTATATACAGAGATATCAGTTTTCTATTTTTGGCCACTTTAAAACAAATATCCTCTCAGGCAGCCATGGAATTAAAAGGAGAAGACCTTACAGAAAAAATAACAGAATATGCTGCGGAACTGTCGAAAAAAATGGAGCTGGGAGAAGCCTATCAGGAAACACTGCATCTTGCAAAACTTGTTCACGAAATAGGAGAACATGGGCATCACAGCAGAGAATTATGTAAAAAATTCCTCACATATTTTCTTGACTATATTCATAAGGTAGAAGGGGAAAATAAATTATGGAGTTTTTAATTTTTCATAAAGAGGTGCAGAATGTACAGTTTGTCTGAAAAAATAGATTATCTGAAAGAGTGTGAGTTATTTGAGCCAGTAACCTATGATGAAGTTAAAATTATTGCTTTTACATCATCAGAAATATGCTGTCACGAAGGAGACTTACTGTTTGAAGAAGGAGATGAAGCTTTTGATGCCTATGTTATCTTCGAAGGGGCCGTAGAAATTTTCAAAACACTGTCTGACGGGAAAGAGATAATATTAAGAGTAATGGAGAAAAATGACATCTTCGGGGAATATGCCATTATAAGCCGGTGTCCGAGGAGTGCTTCCGCAAGGGTAAGTAAAAAATTTTCAGGGCTCAGGATAAACAGAGAAAATTTTCTTGACATATTAAGAGAATTTCCCGAAGTTTCCATAAGGATAATGGATGTCCTTGTAAGGCGTCTCTTAAAAACAGAAAAAAAACTTATAGAATTAATGAAATAACATTATTTCATGGCGATTTTACAGTCTCTAAAAACTTTCCAATCTGAAATGTAAAATCCTTTGAAGTATCGATTATAAAATGATCTTCTTCAAATGGTTCAAAGCTGGTTTTTACTTTTTTATAAACCTCCCATCCTGCATTACTTTCAGAGGTTTTCTCATTTAATCTTCTGAAAAGCCTTTCTTTTATCATGTCTTCAGGGCAGACAATCTCCAGAAAATAAATATTACTCTCTGTATTTTTTGCAAGATCTATCACATACTGCCTCATAACCCTGCTGGAAAAAGAAGCATCAAAGAGAACATTTCTGTTTAATTCAAGGAGAGGTTTTGCAGCATAACATACAATCCTGTAGGCCATAAGTATTTCAT
>CALARM010000120.1 GCA_937888925.1 uncultured Synergistia bacterium
GCCATCTTCTGCAGCAGAACAGGAAAATACTGTGTAATCACAGCTATAGACCTTTTCTTCATTACCTGTTTCTTTATTTATAGCAAAGATTTTATTTCCCGTAGTTCCTGCATAAACAGTATCTTTTTCCTGCCATCCAAAAAATACCGAGCCAGTAGTTCTGAAGTCCCATACTTCGCGGGGATCTTCCCATCCGGAATATGCCGTAACTCCAAGGCTGTGCCCGTGGTAGACCTTTTCCCTGTCACATCTGACCATCCATCCGAAATTACCTTTGCTTCTTCTTTTCCATAACTGTTCATCTTCATGGTTTGCAATCATTACAGTTCCGCCTGCGTCGGATACTGCAAGGAGTGCATCATTAATATCTATCCAGTATATATCTATATCTTCCGAGATTTCGTAGCCTACCCTGGGAAGTTTTCCTGTGAGATCATAAACATTTCCGTTGTCACATCCTGCATAGAGCCATACTCCGTCTGATATAATGCATTTTACGCCATCAGGCAGACGATACTGGTTTAATACATTACAGTTATGGTCAAGGCAAAAAACACTTCCCTGTTGATTTCCGACCCAGCAATGGTTTTCATCTATAAATATACCGAGAGCCTGTGCACCTGATTGAAATTTCCATATAACAGGTGCAGTATGTTTCGCCAGGGCTTTTTTAGCTGCCGTACCTGACGGTACAGCGAGAAGGGTATCTCTTCTGGTAACGGATCTCTTTTTTCTCACGCCTATTACTGCATGTTCATAGCCTTTTCTCAATTTTTCTTTAATTTTTTTATCTCCATCTATTTTTGCTTTTTCCGGACTCGGATAGGTTTTTACATCTGTTTTTCCATCTGTGCCTATACGACCGTAACGAATTGTCAACTTTGCCCCGTCTAATATTACTTCATAGAATTTGTGTGAACTGCCCTGATCTTCCGAAAGTTCAAGATAGGTTTTTTCTTCTGCCATATGAGGAACCTCCCTGTCGTAATAGTGGTAAATATATTTTAAAATTTCTATTCTCTTAGTAAAAAATCCTGCTCATCAGGAAGGATTTCCAGTGCAAGATTCAGTATTAATTGTATAAGGGGAATTGTTTGAAAAAGAAGCTGAATTTATGAATGGTGACAATAACAATCTGTTATCCTTTAACTTTTCATAAGTATAAAATCTATGGCTTCTTTTATTACATTAAAATCTTCTGAACGGACAAGATAGGCATAGTTACCCATAATGTGAAACAGAGGAGGCATTTCCTTGTGAAGTACTATTAAATCTTTATATTTATCAATTACTTCATCATGGGTATGCTTATAGTTTTTACTATATTTCCTTCCTATATAACAGCAGTGGAATTTTCTGCTGTAATCAAAGGATAATTTCCCGAAAGCTATTATTTCCGCCCATGCTTTATATACATCAATATCACAGGCAAAATTGAACATGTCTGTAGTGAGTCCTCCCGGAGGCCTTATATTTACTTCCAGAGGTACAATACTGTTGTCACCCTTTTTTCTGAAGAACTCAAAGTGGAAAAATTTTTCTTTTACATTGAATGCTTTAACTATCCTGAAACCGGCATCTTCAAGATCTGCCGGTATTTCCCTGAAGGAATAATAATACATGTCATTGTCTTCATGGACAGATTCCATTACACCCTGGCCGTATGTATGGGATGTATAGAAAACAATATTCCCGTCTCTGTCTGTCAGCCCGTCAAAGGTAAATATATTACCATCAATAAATTCTTCCATAATATAGTCAACAGGTGTTTTCTTTGCAAAAAAGTCTTCCAGTTCCTGTCTGTTATGGATTTTGTAGGTATTTGAAGCACCTACTCCTTTATCAGGCTTTGCTATAACAGGATAGTATACTTTTTTAATAAAAGATTCTGCATCTTTTATATCCTTAAAGATTTTTCCCTGTGCTACAGGAAGACCTGCTCCTTTAAATTTCTTTTTCATAAGAGATTTTAATTTTATATGATCTACTGCGGCACTATTTATACCGAACATATTAAAATCACTTCTGAGTTTTGCTTCTGTTTCCAGCCAGTGTTCATTATGGGATTCTACTCTGTCTATCTTACCGTATTTATGGGTAAAGAAACCGACAGCTTTCAGAACCTGGTCGTAATCTTCCATGTTATCTACTTTATAATATTCAGTAAGTGACGATTTTAATTCGTCATTCAACTCCTCATATGGTGCATCTGCTATACCCAGAACATTGACCCCCATATCTTTTAATCTTACACAGAACAGATGATAATTCGGTGGAAAATTGGGTGATAAAAAAACTAAATTCATAAATAAATTCCTTTCATAATATTTTATGGTTATATTGTCATGAAATTAACTATAAATGGAAATTATAAATTTTATCATTATATTTGTCAATCTCATATTTTTTTGTATTATTTGTCTGTCTGCTTCATCGTTTAATGTATATGAATTACGTTGAAAGTTTACAAATTTGTTACATTTTTCTCTATACAATAAAAAGCAATAAGTGTATTATTATAAAGGAGTATTTTATTTAAATGGAGGTTAAATTTATGAGAAAAACTGTTGTTTCTTCTATCCTGATTTTATTTTTTATTACTCTTATAAACTCATCCATTTTTCCTATGTCTTATATAAGAGCTGTAGCAACCATAAATGATCCGGACGGATATACAAATGTTCGAAATGGGCCAGGAAAAGAATATAAAGTTATCAGTAAAGTTTATGTCGGTGAATATTTCCTTGTTCTCAGGTTTGAATATCCCGAATGGTGGCTTGTACAGGCTCCTGATGGTAAAATAGGTTGCATGCATGTAAGCAGAATCGTTTTACCAAAACCCTATGAAATTGCAAAATATTATGCTCGTATTAATGATCCCGATGGTTATACAAATGTCAGAAAAGGGCCGGGAAAAGATTATAAGGTTATAAGTAAAGTGTACGAAGGTGAAGTCTTTATAGTGCTTGAAGAAAACAGCAATAAAGATTGGGCTTATATTCTTACTATGAATGGAACAAGGGGCTATATGCATACAAGTAGAATTAAACCTGTACCATTTTATACTAAATAGAATGTAAAATAATTTCAATATAACTATTATGCCCTTATTTTTTTTCTCTTAATTTACCGAAATATTCTTTCAATGATTTTTCCAGAGGACCATAATATTTTTTTGCTTCTTCGCTGTATATACCATTATTTATATAGCCAGGCGAGGTTACTATAATATATTTACCGGTTTCGTCGTAATATACAGGAATATTCCAGGAATAAA
>CALARM010000121.1 GCA_937888925.1 uncultured Synergistia bacterium
TTTTCCCGCCATGGCCTTCCACTATTTTTTTGGTAATTGCAAGGCCGAGTCCTGTACTTCTTTCCCCTGCAGTTGCTTTTACACTTGTCTTTTGAAATGGTTTGAACATATTATTAATTTCATCGGAAGGTATGCCCTGTCCCTGATCGATTATGCCGGTAATAATACAATCCTGTTCTTTCCTGACTTCAACAGATACTTCCGTGTCAGGCCAGGAAAATTTTATGGCATTTGTAATTAAATTGTTCAGTACCTGAGTAATCTTATTCCTGTCAAAACTCATAGGCGGCAAAGAATCTTTTACATTCAGTTCCAGTGAAATGTCTTTTCTGTCAGCAAGAGGTTTGTTGAGTTTTATAATATGTTTTAAAAAAGTTATATAGTCTTCTGCTTTAATTTCCAGTTTAAGCTGGCCTGATTCTATAGCAGTAATATCAAGTAACTCATTTAACATATCACGCATATATTCACTTGAAGTATTGATTTCTCTTAACAGATCCATCTGTTCTTCCGACAGATTATTATTCAAATCAAGTAATAGTAAATATTCCGATGTTACCTGAATAACTCCCAGAGGATTTCTTAAATCATGAGCTGCCATACCGAGAAATTCATTTTTTATTTTATTTAATTCTTCCAGCTTTTCATTTTTTTCTTTTATTTCCTTGAGATTTTCTTCCAGTTTTATAAGCAATTCTTTCTGTGTATCTCTGGCAAATTTAAGGTCAAGGTGGGTCTGAACTCTCGCTAAAAGTTCCAATCCGTTAAATGGTTTTGTCACATAATCTACCGCGCCAAGTTCAAAAGCCTGGACAAGGTCTTCCGTTTCTTCCTTTGCCGTAAGAAAAATAATCGGTATCTCTTTTGTCCTGGGATTATCTTTCAGTGTCCTGCATACTTTAAATCCGTCCAGATCTGGCATCATAATATCCAGTAAAATAAGGTCGGGACGAATATCTTCAAGCATATCAAGTGCCTGAGAGCCATTTCTGGAGATTGCAAGTTCATAATCCTTTTTCTTCAATACATGAACAAGCATCCTTATGCTTACGGAATTATCATCTACTATTAATATTAAAGGCTTTTTCTGATCGTATTCCATATTAAAAAAATACACACCTTATAGTATTGTGCTTTAATTACACCGTTGTTTAATTGCTCCTCATAATTTATGAAAGTAACTATAACTTTATATTATTATATTAGCATAATAGCATGTAAAATAAAAGAATATTTTAAATTTTTGTAATAATCTGGTATAAGTAAAAAAATCAGAAAAGTTTACGAAAAAATTTTCTAAAATTTCTATATATAGAGGAATTTCACGTTCAATTATAGAAAGTAAAAATAATTAATCAGAGAAAGGAGTTTTTACTATGGGATTCAATGATGAAGTTAAAGCATTTGCAGAAAAATCTATGGCACTTAAGGAACGATTAAAGACAGAGGAATCTGTCAAATATTCTCTTGTAATGCCTTTTTTGCAATTCCTCGGTTACAATGTTTTTGACCCCTCTGAACTTGTTCCTTCATATCCAATCCAGATGGATCCTCCGAAAGATAAGGATATAGATTACGCAATTCTTCGCAATGGTGAACCGGAAATACTCCTGGAAGTTAAAGGTATAGGAAACAAACTGGAAGATTCCAGAGGCGATCTTGCTGAATACTTCAATGGTCTCTCTAAAGCCAGACTGGCTATGCTGACAGACGGTATCACCTATGAAGTTTTTGCTAATATTGAAGAACCGGATAAAATGGATAAAAATCCGTTTTTTGTCATAGACCTGGCGAATCTGAATGAAGAAGTTCTTACGGAATTAAAAAAATTCCATAAAGATGACTATAATATTGACCTTATCCTGTTCCATCCTAAGAAACTAAAATATACAAGAAAAACAAAAGAATATTTAGAGAAATTACTTAACGAACCGGACGGAGAATTTGTTAATTTCCTTCTGAAGAATATCTACCAGGGGGCATGGAGTCCAGATGTATCAGAAAAATATGGCAATGTAATAAAAGATGCTATCAAACTTTTTACTGAGGAGCTTAAAAAAGTAAAAACAGTAGCTCAGGAAACTGAAAAAATCGAAGAGACTGAAACTGTCGTAGAAGAAAAGAAAGAAGAAAAACCGGAAGAAGAACAGGTTATAGAAAGTAAGCCAGAGGAAAATAAAGGGGAAGAAAAGAAAGAGGAAAAACCGGAGGAAGAGGTGAAAGAACAGAAAGAAGAGAAGAAAGAAGAAGGAGAAGAAAAAGGAACAGAAGAAGAAGGGGCAGAGGCAAAACAGAAAGAGGAAAGTGACGATTCAAAATCGGAAAAGAAACCAAAGAAAAGAGGTTTATTTTCAATATTTACCGGAGATAACGACTGAAAAATCTAAAAAAAAATTATAAAAAAAGGATTATTTTTCATATTAAGACGCCTAATATTTTAGTAAAAAGTGATAAGTGAAGGGCCGTAACTAAATATTAGGAGGTACTATTATGTTAAAACAGTTTTACAAAAAGGATTATATGTTTATATTAATCCTTTTTCTTTTCATTTCATTTATGTCCATAGCCGGCGAAGTTCCCCGGCCACCTGTTTTTTCTGTTCATCAACCGATGGTCTATCAAAATCTGGCAATATTTCCTCTGAAGCTTCAGGACGGAAGTAAACAACTGAACCTTCTTACCCTGGATGAAGCAATAAAAAGAGAATATATTGTAATAAAAGAAGTGGCAGACGGTCAGGTAAACACAGTAGAATTAGAAAATATTTCTAATAGCTGGATCTTTCTCCTTTCAGGAGAGA
>CALARM010000122.1 GCA_937888925.1 uncultured Synergistia bacterium
CGGAAAAACTTTCGGAAGAATTAAATTATGTAATGGAACCGGAGAAAAGGGATGAAATTGTAGAAAAACTTGCATGGGTTACAAATGAATATCTCCCCTTTATTACCTGCTATGAAAAGAGAATAACTATATTTATTTCAGACGGTGTAAGAGTAGCAGGGTGGCCTGACGGTGATGATAAACTCTGGCAGGCAGCACCGGGAGGTATTGAAAGTATCTACTGTACAATGATCGTAAAAGGTCTGTTAAAACCTGCATATTAAGAAGTGAGTCGTGAGTGGTGAGTCGTGAATCGTGAGTCGTGAGTCGTGAGTAATGAACATGATATATACTCACCCCGTCAGGTTATGACATACACATAACAAGGGACAGGAGAAAAAATTTTATGTATAACTTGAAACTTTTAGGCAGAAAATTATTGATTTCCCTTTTAACAATACTCGTTGCCATGACCTTTACTTTTTTTCTGGTAAGACAGATGCCTGGAGATATAATTCATACATGGGCTTTACAGATACAGATGCAGCAGGGTATAGGATACAATGAAGCAAGGGAGATCGCAAAAACCATGATGAATTATGACCCAACAGTGCCAGTATATGTTCAATATTATAAATATCTTGCAAATCTCATATTCCATGGAAATCTCGGCTATTCTCTTACATACAGAATACCTGTATCTGTTATTATCTGTAAAGCCCTTCCATGGACAATATTCATAACATCCCTCTCTGTAATTATAAGTTTTACGGCAGGCATGTTCCTGGGAACTGCAATAGCATGGAAAAGAAAAACCATTCTCGATCCTCTGATCACATTATATTCTACAGTTACACAGGCTGTGCCGGATTTTCTGATAGGTTTAATCTTACTCGTAACCTTCGGTGTATCTTTAAGATGGCTTCCCATGAGGGGGGCTTACGGGCCGGAGGTGGATCCCGGTTTCAATCTCCCCTTTATATTAAACATCTTATATCATGCTATTTTACCTGTCATGGCTTTTTCCCTTCAGGCCACAGGAGGGTGGGCCCTTGCAATGAAAGCCAGTGCCACAGGTGTTCTGGGAGAAGATTATATAAATGTAGCAAAAGCAAAGGGACTTACGGAAAACAGGATTTTAATTCAATATGTGGGGAAAAATGCCATAATGCCAATGATAACAGGTCTTGCCATTACTATGGCATCCATGCTTGGAGGCTCAATGCTTGTAGAAACTATTTTCGGTTATCCCGGCATAGGGTATTTCTTCGGACAGGCCATTAATACCAGAGATTACAGCCTCATACAGGGCCTTTTCCTCGTAACGACAGTGGCAGTTATTTTTGCAAACTTCATGGCAGATATAATCTATACGAAACTGGATCCGAGAATAAAACTGGAGTGAATGAATATGACAGGATTACTGGCATCATTTAAAATAATAAGGGGAAACAGGCGTGCTTTTTTCGGCTTTATAATGCTTCTTTTATTTCTTTTCATGGCCACTATTGGCCCTCTAATAATTCCCCTGGATATGACTCCCGATTACGGGAAGCGTTTTCTTCCCCCTTCTTTTTCCCATATACTGGGTACTGATTACGGAGGAAGGGATATTTTTGCCCAGATAGTCCATGGTTCGGGAGACATCATGATTATTGCCTTTTCCACAGGCATGTTCGGCATATCGCTCGCAGTCATTATAGGACTCATGGCAGGTTTACTTGGAGGGAAGCTGGATGTTTTTATAATGAGATTGATAGATGTTCTTCTCACTGTGCCATCTTTCCCTGTCATGGCCATATTTGCCGCTCTTTTCCGGATTAAAAGCCCTGTAATGTTCGGCCTTATTCTTGCACTCTGGTCATGGCCTGCTCTGGCAAGAGCCATAAGAACACAGATCCTTACAATGAAAAAGAAAGAATTCATAGAAGTTGCCCGCATAATGGGCATGAGCACATGTCATATCATGTTTAAAGAACTTATGCCAAACATGATGCCCTTTATAACGATTAATTTTATAAATATTGCAAGAGGTGCCATAACTGCAAGTGTGGGCATCATGCTTTTAGGACTCGTGCCTCTGAAGATTCAGAACTGGGGCATGATGCTCAATCTGGCCGCTTTTCAGACAGGAGCCATATATATACCGAAGGCCTATTCATATATCCTGTCTCCCATGGCGGCTATAGTAATTTTTCAATACAGTCTCATCAATTTCGCATCAGGTGTTGACGAACTGTTTGATCCGAGATTGAGAGCAAGATGATTTTATTGATGAAAAGAGTGAAAGGTGAATGGTAAAGGGTAATATCATATTACTTCTCACTATTCACCGGTTATCTGTCGTAAAAAAAACACAATCCATAATTATGACAGGAGATATCATTAAATGACAGACAGGACAGAAAAAAATATTATCCTCCAGTTTAAACATGTGAAGGTAGATTATCAGGTAAAGGAAGGTCTTGTAAAATCTGTAGATAATGTCACCTTTGATGTGGAAAAAGGAAAAATAACTGCACTCATAGGAGAATCAGGAAGCGGTAAAAGCACCCTTACAGGAACAATACTCAGAATCCTTGCGCCCAATGGAAAAATTTCTCCTGAAAGTAAAATAATTTTTCATGGAAAAGATATACTTGAAATGACAGAACATGAAGTGAGAGATTTTCGATGGCGCAGAGCATCAGTAGTTTTTCAGGCAGCACAGAATGCTCTGAATCCAACAGTACGTATAAAAGCACAGATTCTTGATACTCTTACAGATCATGGAAAGAACTGGCGTGACAGTAAATACAGGGAAAGACTGGGAAATTTATTTTCCATGGTAAGACTTGACCCGAAAAGAGTCCTCCATGCCTATCCCCATGAATTGAGCGGCGGTATGAGACAGAGGGTAATTATAGTAATGGCCATGATTTTAGAACCGGAATTTATAATCCTTGATGAACCGACAACAGCCCTCGATGTAATTACTCAGAGTTATATTTTCGATATACTCAAAGAAATTCATGATAGCACAGGACAGACCATGATGTTTATTACCCATGATATGAGTGCAGTGGCAAAACTTGCAGATGCAATAGGTGTTATGTACGGCGGAAAAATATTTGAATTTGCCGGTGCAGATGGGCTATTTAACACCCCCCTCCATCCATATACAAAAGGCCTTTTAAATTCCATTCCTTCCATAGAAGGTGATGAAATAAAAAGAAAACCCGTAAAAGGCCAGACACCGGATCTAATAAATAAACCTTCAGGATGTATTTTTCATCCCAGATGTGATTATGCAGAACAGATATGCTCCGAAAAGGAACCGGAATTTCTGGATAAAGGAAAGGGCCATTTTGTGGCCTGTTATAAGGCAGGTAACATATGAAACCTTTAGTGGATCTCCGTAATATAAATATGAATTTCAACATGGGAAACGATAAAATACTCAGGGCTTCTGTAAATGTTAATCTTGCTATCAATAAAAAAGAAATTATCACAGTAGTAGGTGAAAGTGGATGCGGTAAAAGTACAATAGGAAGAATCTGCCTTGGTGTTCAGAAACCTTCTTCAGGTGAAGTTTATTATGGTGACAGAAATATATGGGACAGATCCTTCAAATGGAATAAAGAATACAGACTTATGGTTCAGGTAGTACACCAGGATTCATATGCAAGCCTTAACCCTGTGAAAACAGTTTATCAGATACTGAGTGATCCTATGTTATTTCATGGCATGGCGAAAAATCAGAAAGAATCAGAAGCAAAAGTTCTGTCACTCCTCACATCGGTGGGACTTACTCCTCCCGATTATTTTGCCAGTAAATATCCCTTTCAGTTAAGCGGCGGTCAGAGACAGAGAGTATCTATTGCAAGGGCCACCATAGTCGGACCGGAACTTATAATAACAGACGAACCTGTATCTGGTGTAGATGCTTCAATGCGTATTGCCATTCTGGATCTTATGAGGGAATTGAATGAAAAAAATAATATTGCCTTTCTTTATATAACCCATGATCTCGCCACTGCCAGATATTTCGGAAAGGGTGGAAAGATTATTGTCATGTATCTTGGAAATATTGTAGAAGAAGGTGATGTATCTCATGTTATAGACAACCCGTCCCATCCCTATCTTCAGGCTCTCCTTTCTGCTCTTCCACCGCCTGATCCGAAAAAAGCCAGAATAAAAAAAGAATTACCTCTGAAAAGTCTGGATATGCCAGATCCGACAGAAGCTCCGAAAGGATGTCCCTTTAATCCGAGATGCCCCTATTCTGAAGATATATGTATGGAAAAGAAACCTGAGCTGATCAAACTGGAAAACTCTCCCTGTCACTCTGTGGCATGTCATTTTACAACAAAAAGGAGATTACCTCTATGACAAAATTTTATAATTCTGGAATAGTTCTTATCAGTGCATTATGTTTAATGGTTCTTATGCTTATAATCGCGATTTCTATTGTATCTCTTTCTACAGGCAACCTGAGCACCGTATCATCCATTCATGCCAGACATCAGGCTTTAATTCTTGCCAGTTCTTCCTGTATGTGTGCAATGTACAATCTTCAGTCAGAAGACAGTAACAGTGTATGGGCACCTGGTTCCATGCCTTCTGTCCCCGTTCTTTACTTCACAGAAGTCAGTCCTGACACAGATGACCTTCCCGGTAGATGCAGGGTAGCATATATAAATAATCTGAAGAATCCGAATAATGGAACATCTGTATCTGCACCTTCTTTTTATCCTTCTCTTACAGGTATGGAAATTTATGGCGAAACTGCAGTAATTATAGGTCAGGGAGAATACGGAGGCTTTAAAAGAACTGTTAAAATGACTGTAAAAAATACTTATTTTGCCTGTGGAGGAGAGGGGGTTATAAATATAGGTCAAAATGGATATTTTACGGTAAATGGCATTTCCAGCATTGAAAATCTGGATCCAGGGCCATGTGTTCTATATGGTAAAAAAGGA
>CALARM010000123.1 GCA_937888925.1 uncultured Synergistia bacterium
TCCATAGCAGTAGCCCCTCCGTGGGTTTTTATGTAGATATTTGCTCCTTCTTTTATAAGACACCTTACCACGGCAGGCTTTTTGTGCCATACTGCATCTATTAAAGGGGTGTTTCCCTGGATGGGACATTGAAGATCTATGAAAGCACCATGACGGATTAACAGTTCTGCCACCTGAGGATTACCGCTCTGGGCTGCCTTATGAAGGGCCGAAGCACCCATCCTGTTATCCAGGATAGTCACATCTGCTCCTGCCGTAAGTAACAGCTCTACCATCTGGCTGTTTCCGAGACCTGAAGCAATCATAAGAGGAGTATAGCCGGAAGGACTTTTTTTATTTACATCTGCTCCTTCCTTCAGAAGTTTTTCCGCTTTTATCAGATCATTTGCCTCTACTACATCTGTAAGGGATGTTCCCGAATATTCGGCGGAATTTACTCTGGAGTGTAAGGAAAAAAGAATTATGATTATAAAAATTTGACATGTAAACATTGCTGAAATTTTTTTCAATGTTATTTCCTCCTTAAAAATATAGCGGTAGCCTGGCTACCGCTATATGTAAATACAATTTATCTAATATGGACAGACAGAGTGTTTGTTAAATTCACAGTAGGGGCATTTTATCGCCAGTTTCGATGCTTCATCTAAATTTGCAATATTTATGTTATTTGTTGTTATATTATAGCTTGCTATCCAGTTTGAGAGTCCTTTTGACTCGAGTGCAACTCCGTCTATCTTGAATTTTACCCATACAATGGCCTGTCTTGCAAGAAGAGGTTTATTGACTGTAAATTTCTTTGTCACCTGTCCTGTTTCACCGTTTACCTTCCAGGCGGTTTTATCAGACCATTCTATATTTTCTCCGCTTACACCGTTCAGGCCCACCATTACTTCCTCTACTGTAATACCTGTTACATCGTCTTTATTCCATTTTTCGCCGTTATAATGGTATCCGTAGGGAGTTACAGTAATTTCAATGGTGTTAAGAGTAGATTTTCGTCCGCTTTTCTGATAGTCTGCTTTAACAGTTACTGCCATACAACCTATATAAGAATTTGCAGGAACTTCTTCTTTTTTTCCGCCTGCTTCACATGTTGTGGCCTGGTCACCGCTCTTCCATGCTGCAAAATGAATGGTGTCACAGGAATCCTGTGAGGCAGAAATTGGCATGAAACCGGCCATTAAGACGGTAATAAGGCAGACAGTCAGACCAAGGAAGTAGAAACTTGTTTTCATAAATATACATCCCCTCTCTAAACGTTTGTATTTGTTGTGAAATCAAATTTATTTATAAAATTGATTTTCAAATTTAATAATTCAATTTACAGGATAAAAATTCCTCCTTAAGTAATAATTATGATGTAAGGAGAAGGATTAAAACAGTATCATTCTTTAATTCCTATTCTATGAGGCTCTACAATAAATAATTTTCCTTTTTCTCTAATTCCTTGGAAATATATCCGGCATCTGCAAGAATTATTGAATTTGAAATATTTTCATGAAAATGCTTCAGTCCTCTGATAAAACATTATTAAACAATATTATAAATATAATGACTAATTCATCTGTTCATGCTATACTATTTTTATTCATAGGGCAAATCTTCCTTTAGTTTAATTTGAAGAGATAAACTATCCTAAAAGGTTTAATATGAATTATGACTGGTGGAATGTAATTGACCAGGATGGAGAAAATACTGAAAGGAGAGTATTAAAGGTAATTAATGTTTAAAAAACAAATAACAATTTTTTTTCTGTTTTTAATTATTTTTCATACTTTTGTACTGGCACAGGATATAGAGTCTAATATTGGTCCTGTAATCAGATTCACAAATATTGAGTCCAGAGATAATAAGCTTTTTATAGAAGGTTATACTTTTGAAGAAGAAGGTCTTATAAAATCGATATTTTATACAGCTAAAAATTATTCAATTTCTTTAATTCCGGTAGAGGCGGCAGATGGGAAATATGACTCAAAAAACGAAACGTTTGCCTTTTCAATACCTCTACCCTCTGATCAAAGGTCAGATATTATTTCTGTTTTTCTAATGGTTTTTGATGATAAAAATAACGGTTCTTCTGCTATAGTGGATTTTTGTAATAGAGGAGATTATACTGATTATACTCTGTATCTTTCAAAGTCTGCTTTGAATTTAAATTTTATAGACGTTGATGATATATTCAGAATATATTATACTCCAAACGTAGAACAGATTGTGATAACAGAAGTACAAAAAAAAATGAGTTCCTTAAAAAATTTGGTCGATAGTTACTGGGGTTTTAAATATACTGCAAAAATTCATATTTTATTATGTAATCCCATTAAAGATGATAAAGCTACCTTCAAGTATTATAGAGGTTTATCGGAATGTGATATATTGACTTTCCCCGTACCTGTAAAAACAATTGATAGTGTTAAAAATTATAATTTTGTTCTGGATAGCTGGATACCCCATGAACTGGGTGATTATTCCACAAGACATTATTTTAAAAATGAATTTGCTGCCAGGTGGCTCTCTGAAGGTATTGGGGATTTAACGTCTTATCTTTATTTGAAAACGTATCATCCCGAAATAGCTAAAGAAAAAGTTTTCAGAATAAGGATATCCATGATGGAAGATAAAACAGACGTAAAGACCGTAAATCTTCTGGACGGTAAGTGGGGGACAGAGTATTATCTCTGTAGTCTTGCTTTTATTGTAGATATTTACAAAGGGCATGGATTGGAAGTGTTTAAAAAATTATTTAATCAATTGAACAGTTATCCCCGTAATGGAGTGACAGGCGAAGATGCCCGCCATATGTTTTCTCAGATTCTTGAGCAAGATATAAATCCTGTTCTTACTGATTTTTCTACTGATGAAGCAATAAAAATTCTTGAGAATGTGGAAAAAAAATAACTAAAACCACTGTGATTCCATTACCAGTGGAACCTGTTATTAATTAATCCAATATTCTCCTGAATTCAATGCACAGAAAAGAGTCTGGAGGATTAATTTTGAGTGAACAGTCTTTACTTTGAATTTTTTTTCTGTATATTATAGTGTATTTCATAACTTATCAACCTAATAATGAAAGGAATAGGAAATTACTCACTATTCACTATTAAAGGACTATTGTATGAAAAGTTTTATTTTTTATCTGCTTCCTGTAATATTCATGTTGATGTTATTTAACTCCTGCGGCGGTGGCAGCGGTGTCTCTATTATCTCTCCTTCTCCTGTTCCTTCTCAGACACCGACTGTGGGTCCCACGCAAATTCCGACTCCTTCCGGTGATGTGACATGGACTGTCATGGTTTATATGAACGGAAACAGTACCCTTGAAAATATTACTGATATGAAAAAAGATGAAATCTTATCTTTAACATCCACTTCAAAGGTTAATATTGTAATGGAACAGGCGAAATCCAGCCAGGGAGGCATGGCTAAAAGATATTATGCAGGAAATAAAAACCCTGTAGAAAATCTTCCTGTTACCGATATGGCTTCACCTGATAGCCTGAAGGATTTTATTCTCTGGAGTAAACAGCATTACCCGGCAGATTATTATATGTTGAATATTTTTACCCATGGCGGAGGCTGGAAGGGACTCCTTAAAGATGAAGTAAGCAATCATGCTATGGATGTAAAACAGCTACAGCAGGCTTTAAGTAATGATGGCAGAGTGGATATTATAAGTTTTAGCTCATGTTCTATGGGAAATGTGGACGTTGCCTGTCAGCTAAGAGATGTCAGTGATATTCTCATAAGTTCCCAGGATGATGTGCCTGTAACAGGCTGGCCCTATGATATTATTTTCAATTCTCTTATTAAAAACTCCCGTCAGAATCCTGCCGGTTTTTCTAAAACCATAACAGATGATTACATAAAATATTACAGTGATATGAAAATGACAAATATGACTTTATCTGCTCTTGACCTGAAGAAAATATCTCCTCTTATGGATAATTTTAAAGAGCTTTCCACTGTTTTAATGAATAAAACTGATATATACGAAGAGATAAAAAATGACAGAGAAAAATCCTTACTATTTTATAATAAAAATTATGTCGATATTTCCGCTTTCGTTCAATCACTTTCATCTATTCCGGAAGTAAATTCTATTTCTTCCGATATAATCAATAATTTAAACAATGCTATTATAATATCTAAAAAAACTGACGGTTCTTCCACTGCCAGCGGAATGTCCCTTTATTTTCCGTCATCTGCCGGTACTTTACAGGATTATAATGGTAACAGTTATTCTTCTTTAGATTTTGGTTATAGCTCTGGCTGGGGAGATTTTCTCACTCATATAAATCCGTGACGGGTGGTTTTCGTGATGCGTAATGCGTAAAGTAACGCGTAACGGTTAGAATTACGCTGGTTACCAGTATATCGTTTCATTAAAACATTTATGTATTATCATAATGCAAACATATTGATTTATTTGTAATTTATGCATATTTTACACACAAAGATATTTACGAAACTTTATACTAGCATTCACACTCACCATTCACAACTCACCATTCACTGCTTACTTTTCATCAATTAACTTATGAAATAACCTGTAAATGATTGAAATAACTTCTTATTTGTCCTATAATAATAATTAGTTGTTCTTTTATAACTCCGGTTACAGATCATGACATAAAACTCTTCATGACGTCATCCGCAACCGGTTATGAATAGTTATCCTCGCGTCACGCGTTACGCGTCACGCGTCACGATTTAACAGAGAAGGGGTGTTTTTATGAATAATGTATCAATTCTTCTGAAATATTCTTTAATTTTCTTACTCCTTATAATTTTAAGCGGCCTTTCGTTAGCCTCCGGTATAACTCCTTTATGGGAATATAAAGCAGGGGGACAGATTTTTTCTTCTCCTGTATGTGCCGATATAAATGACGACGGGAAAATAGAGATTATTTTCGGTTCAAATGATTCCTATGTCCATGTAGTGGACGGGGAAACAGGCAAAGCTGTGTGGGACTATAAAACAGGCGACAAGATAATATCTTCTCCTTCTGTGGCAGATATAAACGGAGACGGAAGACTTGAAGTTATTGTTACTTCACAGGATCATTTTGTTTATGCCCTGAGGGGAAACAGAGGTGAACTGCTGTGGAAATTTGACGGTAAAGACTGGCTTAATTCTTCTCCCGTAACAGGTAATATATCCGGTAAGGGAGATTTATTCGTTGCTTTCGGAAACCAGAAGGGCACAGTGTATCTTGTAGATGGTAAAACAGGTAAAGAAATATGGGAATTTACCACGGGAGGAGATGTGAGTAATGCTCCTTCTATGGCAGATGTTGACGGTGACGGCATTTTAGAGGTAATATTCGGCTCTGCCGATAAGAAAATTTATTGTCTGAAAGGTGACAGCGGGAAAGAGATGTGGAATTTTCCCGGAGGAGATGTTTTTGTTTCCTCTGTTGTTACAGGTGATATAAACGGTGACGGCTCTTATGAAGTAATTGCCTGTTCCTATGATAAGAATATTTATGCTTTAAACGGTAAATCGGGACAAATTCTGTGGAAATATACGGCAGGCGATTCAATAGACTGCACTCCTTCACTGGGAGATGTAAATTCTGACGGAAAAATTGATATAG
>CALARM010000124.1 GCA_937888925.1 uncultured Synergistia bacterium
TCATCATAAATTATAAGTATGAATATCCTTTAAAATAAATTCTATAAATATAAACTTTTTTCCTGTTTGAATTATTATATTTATATACTATAAATTTCATTCTTTTATCTGACTTGCATTATAATATATTTTGGAGTATATTTTTATGGACATTTTACTTTTAGAGGAGAATAATTATGAAAATACTTGATGAGATATGGAAAAGAGGGAAGGATTTCCTTTCTGTTGATTATCCTATAATTTGCGGAGGCATGACATGGGTAAGTAATTATGAGCTGGTAAAATCGGTAAGTGATAACGGAGCATTTCCTGTATTTGCCGGAGGGAATATGCCGGCAGAGCTATTTGAACATGAAATTGACAGGTCTGTGGAAAAACTGAATAAACCCTTTGCCGTTAACCTGATTACCATAGCTCCAAATTACAGAGAACACTATAAAATACTTCTGTCTAAAAAGGTTCCCTTTGTAATTTTCGCAGGGAGTTTTCCGAAAAAATCAGATGTAAAGATTATGAAGGAAACAGGAAAGAAAGTCATGTCTTTTGCTTCCGAAAAATCCATAGCAAAAAAGCAGATAGATTTCGGAGTAGATGCTCTTATACTTGAAGGAAGTGAGGCAGGAGGCCATATAGGCCATGTATCTCTTACTGTTCTTCTTCAGGATGTTCTTTTTGATATGAGGGATTTCCCTGTCTTTGTTGCAGGCGGTATAGCCACAGGTAAGATGATGGCCCATCTTCTGCTTATGGGTGCCTGGGGATGCCAGCTTGGAACACGTTTTGTCATGAGTGAAGAATGTACTGCCCACCCGAAATTTAAAGAAGCTTTTATGAAGGCAAGAGCCAGACAGGCTATTGCAACACCTCAGTACGATTCCAAATTACCTGTTGTGGCAGTGAGAGCAATAAAAAATAAGAGTATGAAAGATTTCGGCAGACTTCAGCTTGAACTTTTAAATAAACTTGAAAGAGGTGAAATAACCAGGGAAAAGGCTCAGTATGAAGTTGAGAATTTCTGGGTAGGAGGACTGAGAAATGCCGTTATTGACGGAGATATCGATAGTGGTTCACTTATGGCAGGGCAGAGTGTGGGACTTATAAAGAATATAAAGTCCGTAAAGGACATTATCAAAGAATTCATAGACGATGCAGAAGAAGAATTTCAGAGAATAAAATGTATTCTGTCTTAGCAGAATAATAGGATGGCTCCCGGGCCATCCTATTTATTAAAACCTGCAAACGTTTCGAACCATTTAATCATATCTTCTTTTTTCTCAAATACCTGAATTACTTCAGGAACTGTGCCTGTTTGCTTTTCTATTATTACTTTTCCTCCTTTACTTAATGTATCATCTCCTATTAAAATTGCTTCTTTAAGCACTCCGTATAATCCTTTGTTCAAAGCTTCTTCCATTTTATTGAGGGGGATAATAAAATTCATATGAAATCTCCTTTAAATGTTAAATGAGAACCTGTTCCTCCCTTCACTCTTTACTCTTCACCCTTCACGATTCCCATATAAATTAAATTCTGTAAATTATAAACTATACTATATTCTTTAAGATTCTTTTCTGACAGGTAATTTCCCTTTAATTTTTTATAATATGAAGAGATGTTGCTTTAAAACATGCCTTTACGATTTTTTCTTTCTTTAAATTCATTTCTTCCACAGATTGTTTTGTAACATAGGAAATGAGCGGAAATTTGCAGTCCAGTTCAACTCTGTAATAAAAACCTGAAGCTGTTAAATTTGTTATTTTTCCTCTGTACCAGTTCCTCAGGCTGCTTTTAAAATCAGTTTCCTCAGGAGCAATGATAACATGTTCCGGTCTTATAAAGATTTTTACTTTTTCTCCTTTCTTTATATTCCCTGTAGCTTTTATAGATTCTCCGCACGATAATTTTACCGTAACAAGATTATCGTTTATTTCCTCAATAAAGCCTTCCAGGATTGTTTCTACTCCCACAAAATCTGCCACCTCTTCGCTGACAGGATGATTGAACACCTCATAAGGAGTTCCCTGCTGCAGAATCCTTCCTTTCCCCATAAAGGCCAGCCTGTCTCCGAGTATAAGCGCTTCATCTCTTACATGAGTAACAAATATTGTTGTTATGCCTGAGAGGAGTTCTTTAAATTCATAAATTAAATCTCCTCTTGCAAGAGGATCTAATTCCGAAAAAGGTTCGTCCATCAGTAATAATTCCGGTTCCGTTACAAGGGCTCTTGCTATACTCACACGGGCAGTTTCTCCTCCTGAAATTTTTGCCGCCCTTCTTGATGACAGATGGCTTATGCCGAGCTTTTCCATCCACATGTTTACTTTATCTTTTATGGTTGTTCTGTCTTTCTGTCTGAAATTTAAACCGATGGCTATATTTTCAAAAACAGTCATTCTGTACATAACAGGTGATTGGAATATGAAAGAAATTTTTCTCCTGAGATAAAGGTCTGTTTTGCTGCCAATCATATGACCGAAAATCTGAATTTCCCCCTGATTAAAAGATTCCAGCAGTCCTGTTATGCGAAGGAGTGTACTTTTTCCCACGCCGTTAGGGCCAATTATGGTGAAAATTTCTCCTTTTTTTACTGTCATTTCATCTATATCCAGAATTGTATCTTTACCGGAGATTTTTTTTAAATTTTTTATGCTTACCGTATCAATCATTTTTTTATAAAGAATCTTTCTGCTGTATAATAGTAAGAATGAGATTTACCAGAAAGGTAAGAAGAAGTAATATTGCTGCCAGAGCAAATGCCATATCGAAATTACCTTTATTTGTTTCCATTACTATGGCAGTAGTGAGAACTCTTGTCTGATGTTTTATATTTCCTCCTACCATCATAACTGATCCTACTTCCGATATAATTCCTCCGAAACCTGCCATTACGGCTGCAAGGAGAGGTAATCTTGCTTCTTTTAACACAACAATAAATACCTGCCATTTAGATGCTCCCAGAGCCATAGTCTGAATATAAATATTTCTGTCAAGCTGTTGTACCGCAGACATAGAAAGGCCTGCTACTATAGGAAAGGCAATTATAAACTGTGCTATAACCATGGCATAAGGTGTATAGAGGATTTTTGTAAATCCCAGTGGCCCGCTTCTCCAGAAAAGAACTGTTACAAAGAGACCAACTACGACAGGAGGTAAGCCCATGCCTGTATTTATAAGGCTTATGATAATTTTCTTCCCCTGAAAATCCTTCATGGCAAGTAATACCCCTGCAGGAATGCCAAGGAAAAGGGATATAAATACGGCAGAACCTGATACTATAAGTGAAAGAATTAATATCCTTATAACCTCAGGATCCGCCGTAAGTAAAAGTAAAAATCCTTTTTTTATGCCTTCAAAAATAATCATTCTAAGGAGTAAACTATCCTCCTGTCAAGCGTTACGCGTTACGCGTCACGATTACGATTACAACCTGTCAGGAATAAATAAAGGTGTGCCGAATTCTTTTACTCCGAAACTTTTAATTATGTTCTGTGCATCAGAGGAAAGTAAAAAATCCAGAAAAGCTCCGGCGCCTTTCCTGTTGACAGAGGGAAATTTCTCTGCATTTACTGTAATTGCACTGTATATATTAATTAAATCAGGATCTTTATCCAGTAAAGCTGTGATTTGCAGATTTTTTTTGAGATAGAGAAATGTTCCCGTGTCTGTGAGGGTATAGGCATTTTTCTCATTTGCTATCTGCAATGTCTGAGCCATACCCTGTCCTGCTTCAATATACCACGAACCTTCAGGTTTAATCCCTGCTTTCTCCCACAGAGCCAGTTCTTTCTGGTGTGTTCCAGACTCGTCTCCCCGTGAAATAAAATTAAACTTTCCTTTGCCTATTTTCTGAAAAGCTTCTATGGCTCTTTTACAGGATTTGATTTTTGCAGGATCATCGCCGGGGCCGGCTATGATAAAGAAATTATGCATAATTCTTTCTCTTGCCGAACCATAACCTTTATTCATAAATTCTTTTTCTGCTTTTTCACTGTGAACCATTACTATGTCCGCTTCACCTTTTGCTGCCATAGTTAACGCCTGTCCTGTTCCTACTGCCAGAGGTTTGAGTATATATCCGGTTTTTTTCTGAAATATTTCACTTAAAAGATCCAGAAGGCCTGTATCGGATATGGAAGTCGTTGTCGCCAGAATTACTTCTTTACCGGTATTTTCACAGAAACCTTGTACAGAAATATTTACTATAATTAAGAAAATTGCTGTAATAATTAACAGATGTTTCATAAAATATCCCTCTTTCTTTATGTGATTTTATAATAATTTTCTTCTTTAAAGATAAAAACCCTTTAAAATGGTGAAGAGTGAAGGTTTTATTATAGTTAGTTTTATAACTACCCATAAATAATAACCTAGTAATAATCTATATGAAATTTTTGTATAAAATAAAATCTTGCCAGAATTTCCCGGAAGTTGTATATTT
>CALARM010000125.1 GCA_937888925.1 uncultured Synergistia bacterium
CTCTCTATTATAACCTTGGTCTCAGTTATTTTTATAAAGAAAATTATGAAAAAGCCATAGCTAACTATGAAAAAGCTTTAAAACTTAATCCCAATGATCAGGCTTTTTATTATAATCTCGGCCTTGTCTGTTTTAAATTAAAACAGAATGATAAAGCTCTTGTAAATTATCAGAAAGCCCTCAGTATAGAGCCGAATTTTGTTCAGGCTATATACGGAACAGGCAGTGTATGTCTTTCTTTGAAGAAATATAATGATGCCATAAAGCATTTTACAAATGCCATAAACTTATCCCCCGATTATGTGGCTCCTGTTTACGGTCTTGCTTCTGCCTTTGCACAGAAGAGGGATTTTGAAAAATCAATTCAATATTTTAATAGAGCACTGGAAATGGAACCGAATGATCCTGTTATTTATCACAGTCTTGGCAGTGTTTATATAGAAAAGGTTGATTTTCAGAATGCACTGAAATGTTTTCAGGCAGCTATTTCCATAGAACCGGCTAATGCTCTTTTCCATTTTACCCTTGGCAATCTTTATTCCGGTATAGGAGACTATGAAAAAGCAAAAGACAGCTACCAGAAAGCTATAGAGTGTGATCCTAATTTTGCGCCGTCCCATTATGCACTTGGCGGTATATACTCAAATCTGCAGGAATTTGATAAATCTCTTGAATGTTATGATACGGCTATTGAACTGGATTCCAAGCTGGCATCTTACTATCAGGATCTGATAATTGTCTCCGACGAAGATAAAGATATGGCAGAGCCGATCCTATCAGGAGAAAAGAGAAAAATTACACGGGAAATAACCGAAAATCAGGATGTTGCCCGGAAAGAACTGGCAGAAAAAATAGAAGATCTCCTTGTAAATAAATATGAAAAATCTATTGAAAACTATCAACGTATATTAGAATTACCTGATAACAGCACTTCTCCTAACCATTATGAAATGGGTAATGCCAACTACCGCCTCGGTGATTATGAGAAAGCTATTACCAGTTATGAACATGCCATAGAAGAAGGAATAAATATATCCTATCCATGCTACAGTCTCGGTAATATTTACTTTGAACTGAAAGATTACGCAAGGGCTATAGAGTATTACATGCAGTCCATAGAATATGATCCGAACCTGGCAAATGCATACAGCGGTATTGGTACTGTATACTGGCATATTAAAGAATATGAAAATGCCTTTAATAATTACTACAGAGCGATTGAACTGGATAACGGAGATCCTCTGTTCCATTACGGACTTGGTAATACCTATCTTGAACTGAAAGAGGTCGAGAAAGCTATAACATGTTATGAAACTTCTCTCGATATAGACAGTAATTTTACCGCTGCTTACAGCGGTCTTGGAAATGTATTTACAGAATTGAGGGATTACGATAAAGCTATCAGCTATTTTGAACAGGGTTTAAGTATAGATCCACAGTTGCTTTCTGCCTATATAGGACTGGGTAATATTTATGCTCTCCATAAAAATTACGAGAAAGCCCTTGAATACTATTCTTATGCTCTTACCATAGATCCTCATGAACCGATATTAAATAACAATATGGCAAATGTATATATAGAACGGGGTGATTTCCAAAAAGCAGGTGAGATTCTGGAGAAAGTTTCTCAGATAGATCCCAATCTGCCTGCTCTTTATATAGCCTCAGGTGTCATGTCGGTAAAATCGGAACAATATAATGAAGGTATGGAATATTTTCAGCGTGCCATTGAATGCAATCCCGGTGAAGCCATAGCACTTAATAATATAGGTCAGGTATATTTAAAACAGGGAAATTATGAAATGGCTATGGATAATTTTTATAATGCCCAGGAACTTTACCCCAATCTTGCACCTTCCTATATGGGTCTTGGACTGGCTTACAGCGCGACAGGAAGGCATGACGATGCTTCTTCATGTTATGAGAAAGCTGCCGCTCTTGGTTTTTCCAGTCTTGAATCCATGACCAATCTCGGTAAAATCTATATGGATATGCAGGAATATGGAAAAGCAATGGAGATTTTCGACCAGACCCTTGAAAGCGCCCCTGATTCGATAGATGCAATTATAGGTCTGGCCACTTCTTTTTCAGCAGTAGGAGAATATGAACTGGCTATAAATAAATTCAGGGAAGCAATGGACATCGCTCCTGATAATCCTTCTGTTTTGAAAGGTACCGGCATTGTTTATATGAAAACAGGTGATTATGAAAATGCCATGAAATATTTCTCCAGAACTATAGAAATTGACCCTCTCAATCATGAAGCATATTATCAGACAGGCCAGATATATCAGATGGAGAGAAAATATGAAGAAGCAGAAGACAACTATGATAAAGCCATAGAGGCTTCGCCGGTAAATGTTGAGTATCTTGTCGCAATGGGAGATCTTTACAGATGGCTGAAAAAATATGAAGAAGCAGAAAAGGTATATACAAAAGCAAGAGATATTGACAGAGAAAATGAACTGATAAGGTGTAAATTAACAGAGGTTCTCCTTCTGTTAAATAAAAGAGAAGAAGCAAAGCTTGTTACAGGAGTGGTAGTTGAAAAAGAAACTCAGGAAAAAGATAAAGATAAGGATAAAGTACAGGATTTCCTTGAAAGGATGACAAGACAGGCCTATATAGAAAGAGAAGAAGTGCCTGATGAGAGAACAGTAGTTCAGGAAGAACCGGTTCTCCCCGAGGTAGAACTTGAGATTGTGCCATTTGAGGATGACGTAAGGTATGAAACACATGAGTTTTCTCCTCAACTGGAACAGCAGTTACAATTTGAAACAGAAGAGGAACCACCGCAGGAAGTTTCTTCGGAAGATGAAGAATTGAAGATTATAAGTTTTGATATTACAGGTGGCGGACTTTCTTTTGAACATGAAGAAGAACCGCCGCAGGAAGAGGCGCCTGTAGAAGAAGCTCCCGGAAAAGAAGATGAAGAACTGAAAATTATAAGTTTTGAAGGTATTGAAATAGATTTTTCCGATAATTCTTCAGACGAAGATGGAGCATTAGATATACAGGATAGACCTGCAGGAAAATTACCTTCTGATCGTCTTTCTTTACCTCCAAAGTTCTCTCCCATGGTTGACAGAGATGAAGATGCCATACCCCCCCCCGGTAGAAGTGATTTCTCTGATCTCTCTGAGCCTGATACGAAAAGATCTTTACTTAAAGCAAAATTTGCAGGCATGAAATTTGGAGGAGAAGCTGAAGAAAGAGAAGAAGAGGAAGAACCGGATGTAACAGGATCAAAGAAATTTACACTGAAAAAGAAAACGTCACTTCCTTCCGGTTCTTCATCTAAAGGTATGCCTGCAAGAAGATTAAAAAAACTTTGAAATAGCATTCAGCTTTTAGCAATCAGCTTTATACAGATGATAACTGCCATGACTGTGTGGTTACAAAAAAAATGGGAATATTCCTCGCGTCACGCGTCACGCGTCACGCGTCACGATTCTCATATAAATCACCTTATGACGTTGTCTGTTGATTCCTGATTGCTTGGAAATTAGGAGTTATATAATGGAGGATGCTCATAAAACCAGGGAGCTAAATGATAAAGGTTTAAAGCTTCTTGGTGATGGTAAATTTGAGGAAGCTCTCAGGTGTTTTGATGAGGCTATAGAAATAGGAGATGATCTGGAAATAACATTATGGCTCAATAAAGGTCGTGTCTTTAAAGAACTGGGAAATCCTGACGCTTCTATTGAGTGTTTTGATAGAGCCCTTGACCTGGAAAGAAAGAAAAAACTGGAACATAAAGAGGAGACAATCTGTGAACCTATGGAAACGAATGACCCGGTAATTGAATTATGTAAAGAACTTGAAACATTAAATGAATTCGATTCTGCAAGGATTGAAATAATAGAAGCCATTGGACATTTTAAATCTGCCAGTTCCATACCATATCTTATAAAAGCACTGGAAATAGATTATGCTGTCGGGCGGGATAAAATAACTGAATTACTCACTGAAATGGAGGCTTTTGAAGCTATACCCGTTCTTTCGGAATTGTTATGCAGGGATAAGGACAGTGCAGTTAGAGCAGGTTGTGCAAGAGCTCTGGGAAAACTCGGAGCAGGTGATTCTATAGAAATTCTTCTGGATTCATTAAAGGATCGTGCTTATGAAGTAAGAGAAGAGGCTCTTGTAGCACTTGAGCAGTTTGAGGAAGATAAACATGTGGCAGATGCCATAAAAGCATTTAAGAAAGAGAGCACATTGATTTTACGATTAAAGGATGAAAAAGATATAGAGAAAGTATTATATGAGTTCGGTAATAATGAACTTGCAGAAAGAATACTTATTGATGCTCTTAAGGATGACGACAGGGAAGATTTTAATATAATCAGTGCTTTAAGTTTCCTCGGATCTACAAAAGCTGTAGAGCCTCTTATGAGAATACTGAAAGATAAAGCTATGCCTTCCGATGTCCGAGCCAGTGCAGCTATATTTATGGGTAATGTGGAAGATGGAAGAACTGTTGAGCCTTTATTGAAAGCTTTGAAAGATGATGATAAACATGTAAGGGCCAGTGCCATAATAGCCCTGGGAAAACTCAGAGAAAAAAGATCTGTAGAATTATTAATTACTCTGTTGCCTGATGGAGATGACGTAACTAAAAAACATATTATAGAAGCCCTGCGCCTGATAAGGCCTGTTCAAATTCTTATTAAATCATTGCAGGATAAACGGGAAGCTATAAGCATGGCTGTCATAGAGGTTTTAAGCAGTATAAAAGGTGAAGATGTTGTAAAATCAGTAAAAAAGCTTATTGGTCATGAAGACAGGTTTATAAGAAACAGCGGATTGAAAATACTCTTTAAACAGGAAGCTTTTCAGGAACTTATAGAAGCTCTCGGAAATCCGAAAACTAGGCAGAAAAGCCTTGAACTGCTTGCAACAGCCGATCCTCTGAGGGTTGGCCCTCTGCTTATAAAAGGCCTGGAACATTCCAATGAAGAAATAAGGGGTGGTGCTGCTGAAATACTCGGCATACTTAAAATAAAAGAAGGAATAAATCCTGTAATAAATCTTTTATCAGACACTTCTCATGTCGTTCTTGATCAGGCAATAGAAGCTCTCGGCAGACTTGAAGCAATAGAAAAGCTTATTGAATATGTGGAAAAAGATGTGTCTTTCAGCCCGAAAGCACTCGAGGTTCTGGCCATATATGGCGGTGAAATAAGCTATGAATTTCTCCTTAAATCTCTGAAACATGATGACCCCGGGGTCAGGGTTCAGGCTGTAACAGGTCTTGGCAGAATAGAAAGCCATAGAGCTATGAGTCATCTTACAGAAATGCTCAAAGATAAAGACAGTAAAGTGCGATGCAGTGCCTGCTGGGCCCTTGGAAAATTAAACAGTGAAAAAGTTATAGAACCTTTATGTAAGATATTAAAAGATAAAGATCCTTCTGTCAGAGAATCTGTAAAGGTTGCCCTTCAGAAATTATCTCTTGAAGGAAAACTCAGAGATAAAGTAATAGATGCCCTTCAGAAATGTTGTTCTTTTTCTTTTACTGCTTTATTCAGTAAAGAAGAACAGATCCTGCAGGAGGAAGGAAAAGAACTCTTAAGGACTATAAAAATACTTGATACTTAAGGCTTATAAATATAGTTCTATTGGTTTATTGAAAAGCTGCAAGACCTATGATATGATGAGAGTACCTAAAAAAGGGGGGAGTGGTTATTTGAATTGAAAAAGATTGCAGATGGTTTTATAATTCTGAAGAGATACGGAGAATTAAAGA
>CALARM010000126.1 GCA_937888925.1 uncultured Synergistia bacterium
AACTTATTGTCTGTAAAACAAATTATATAAGGCAAATTATTTTTCTTCGTAAGAGCCTGTCAGGCAGAAGCTGATAAAATGGTTACTAATTTACCTGGTGCGGTACTTATTACCGCAAATCGTGAAGAGTGAAGGGAAGAACAGGCGTGACGTGTAACGCGTGACGGGAGGAAATGAAATATAGATTATATTAGGAGTTTATATAGATTATGAAATATCTGATTTTCGGGAAAAAAGGCCAGCTTGGAAAAGCATTTGTTAAAGAACTGAACAGACAGGGAAGAGACACCTCTGCTTTTGATGTAGATGAACTGGATATAGGAAATTTAAGTGATGTTTTATCTGTTTTCGAACAGCTAAAACCGTTTGCTGTGATAAATTGTGCTGCATATAATTATGTAGATCTTGCAGAAGAAAATTTTTCTCTGGCTTACAGGGTGAATAGTCTCGCTGTAAAAAACCTGGCCTTTGCTTCAAAAAAATATAATTCTTTTCTGGTTCATTACGGCAGTGATTATATTTTTGACGGACAGAAAACCGATGGTCTGTACATGGAAGATGATCCTGTAAGACCTCTGAATGAATACGGGAAAAGCAAATATCTTGGTGAATTTCTGTTAAAAGAAGAAATTGAGAAATATTTGATTCTGAGGCTCAGCTGGGTTTTTGGAGAAGGGGAACAGAATTTTATTCATAAACTCCTCAAATGGTCCGAACAGAGTAAAAGTTTAAATATTGCCTGTGATGAAGTATCTGTACCGACTTATACGGAAACGATCGTGTCTGTCACGTTAAAGGCATTGAGCCACGAACTTACGGGAACATATCACCTGACAAATTCCGGTTATGCTTCAAGATATGAGTGGGCAAGATTTATAATGAAAACATTAAAAATTAATAAATTCATATATCCAGTATCAAGAGAGTCTTTTAATTTACCGGCCAGGAGACCGGCTTTCTCTGCTATGAGCAATGAAAAAATTGCAGGTAAACTGGATATTATAATACCTTCCTGGGAAGATTCCGTCGAAAATTTCATAAGAAACTATTATGGTGAAGGGTAAAGGGTGAAGAGAAGAGAGAAGATTAGCATGTTATTGGTATTTTCGTAATGCGTGATGCGTAATGCGTGATTTCACTTTTCACTCTTCACTCTTCACTTTTTAGATTTTTTGAAAATTTTCATCCACATATTTTTTACTGTTTTTATTCCTTCTGTTCCGGCAAGGAGAATGCCGACTCCCATCATAATCCAGGACAGAATGTAACATCCAAGACCTACTAAAAGCCAGAAAGGTTTCTCTGTACTTGCTGCAAGAGCGCCTGTAACAGCAAGCCCACCGTAACCTATGGGAAAATTCAGTATAAGTAATATAAGACCTGTTTTGAACTTTACATTTTTCACGTTTTTTTAGTAGATGCAATACTTTTCTACTTAACCTCCCGGATATATTATTGAGTTATCTGTTAATATTTAATAAAACTTCTTCACTCTTCACTCTTCACCCAATAAATTTCTATTGACTAAATTCGTTTTAAACGTTAAAATTCCTTGTAAATATTTTATATGAAAAGGATGAAGTCTTATGCTTCACTGTTTGTTATTTTCATATCTGGTTGTGACCGCTCCTGTCATGTCTGTTAGTGACGTAATTTTTAACATAGTGATTACTGGCTATGATTTTTTCATCCGTAACCCGTTGTCACGATAATAAAGGTGCAATAAACAATGTATAATAATCACATTCTTATAGCAGATGATGATGAAAATATTTTAGATATATACAGGCAAATATTTACCGGTGAAAAATTTTCCATCCAGACCTTTGAAGATGGTATATACCTTCTGGAATATTTTCATGGTGAATATAAATCCGAAAACAGAATACCTCTCTGTATACTGGACATGAGAATGAATATTCTTGACGGAATGGAAACTGCCATGTCTTTAAGAGAAATTGATAAGGATATAATAATTATTATTGTTACCGCTTATCCGGAAGATTTATCCTTTGACGCTATAAAAGAAGAGATAAAAAATGATATTTACTACATAAAAAAACCTTTTGAACAGAAAGAAATTTACTGTCTTGTCATTTCACTCATTAATAACTGGAATAAAACCCAGGAGATCAAAAATTATACAGTTGAAATAGAAAGAAAGAGGAAAGAGCTAAAAAATATTCTCGAATGCACCAGTGACGGTTTCTGGGAATGGGATATTCTTAAGGATAAGGTTAAAGCAAATTCACGTTATTTAGACCTTCTGGGGTTAAATGATTTACAGGAGGAGATAAATTTTAATACATGGAAGGAAAGGCTCCATCCTGAGGATCTGGAACTTGTGCTGAAATATACAGACGATTTCATCACAGGAACAGAGAATTTTAAAGCTATTGAATATAGAATTATAACAGATTCAGGGCATGTAAAATGGATCATAGATAAAGGAAAAGTAGTAGAGAGAGATAAGAACGGGAAATCAATCAGACTGGCAGGAGCAGTTACTGATATTACTGCAGGGAAAGAAATGGAAAATGCTATCCGTCATAGACTGAATATAGAGGAATTTGTTTCAAATATTTCAACGAGATTCATCAATATTGATATAGAAGACATTGACGGGGAGATTTATTCTGCACTTGAAAAACTGTGTATATTTGCCGGAGCCGATAGAGCCTATCTTTATCTTATTTCTCCTGATGGAACAAAGATTGAACGTTTATATGAATGGCATATAGATGGTCTTCCTGATAGAAAGGAACAAATTACAGGTGTATCCGTCGAGCCTTTTACATGGTCTTTTGCGAAATTGATGAATTTTGAGGCTCTTAATATTTCATCTCTGGATGATTTACCTCCTGAAAATTCTGCTGAAAAAGAATTATTCCGTTATTACGGTGTTAAATCCAGGCTGAGTATTCCTATAAGGTTAAACAACAGACTGGCAGGTTCTCTGGGCTTTAATTCCGAAAAGAGTGAAAAAAAATGGATAGAAGAGGATGTTAATCTCCTGAAAATGACAGGAGAGATTTTTGCCAATTTACTGGAAAGACAGAGAATCGGCAGGGAATTGAAAGAGATCGAACGTCGTTACAGATTGCTTGATGAACATATAATAGATGTTATATGGACATGTGATCTGAATATGAAATTTACTTACCTCAGTTCATCTGTTAAAAGACTTATTGGTTATACGCCGGAAGAAACTATTGCTATTGCCCCTTACCACACACTGACACCTGAGTCTCTTGAAAAAGTAAGAAAAATATTTCAGGAAGAAATGCAGAAAGAATATGCCTGTCCCGGAAGCTCCGGCGGTCGTATTATGGAATTGGAACAGATTCGTAAAGACGGCTCTACTGTCTGGACAGAGGTTATGGCTGTAATTGTAAAGGATAACAATGGCATACCTTCATGTGTAACAGGAGTGACAAGAGATATAACTGAAAGAAGAGAACATGAAGTGGCAATTCAAAAACGTCATAAAATTGAGGAATTTGTCACCATGTTATCAGGTCGCTTCATTAATCTTGATTTTGACGAGGTTGATGAAGAGATAATCCGTTCTCTGGAGGAAATTACAAAATTTCTGAATGTTGACAAATCTTATATAATACTTTTTTCCCGTGATATGTCCAGAATTGAATCTATATATGAAGGGTGTGGGAAGAATTTTAAGACCACTGCTGATTTTCTTAAAGACTTACCTCTTAAAAAAATTCCATGGGCTATAGATAAATTTACTAAAGGAGAGATAATTAATTTTACTCGCCTTTCTGACGTCCCTTCCGAGGCATATGCGGAAAAAGAAATATGGGAGCGTGCCAGTATAAAATCTCTTCTTTCTATACCTCTTATTCTTAACAATAGATTAATCGGATTTCTCGGGTTTAATTCTAAAAAAGAAGAAAAAATATGGAAAGATGAAGATATTAATTTACTTAAAGTAGTTGGAGGTATTTTCATAAATATTCTGGAGAGAAGAAAAGCAGAAAGACAGAAAAGATTATATACCCAGAACCTGGAATTTCTTTTCAGAACTTCTACAAATTTTGTAGAATTTCCATCGGAAGGCGATATTTATTCTTTTATAGCCAGGAGCCTTAAAGAACTTACAAATGAAGCTTTTGTAAGTGTTAATTCTTATGATACCATATCAAATAAATTAATCCTCCAGGCTACAGACGGTGACAGGGAAAAAATAAATATGGCAGAAAAACTTATTGGCAGAACATTTAACGGTATGACCTTCCCTGTGGATGAAGAGGCCAAAAATCAGCTTGTAAGCGGAAAACTCCTTAAAATAAAGGGAGGGCTTTATGAATTTTCTTTTAAAGTCATTCCTCCGGAACTATGTAAAAAATTTGAGCACGATTTTAATATAGGAAACATATATACCATTGGTTTTACCAGAAAAGGTGAGCTTTTTGGCAATGTATCAATAGTTACGGAGAAAGGCAGAAATTTAAAAAAACAGGATATTATTGAAACCTTTATCAATCAGGCTTCTGTTGCACTTCACCGCAAACAGGCAGAAGAAGAATTAATAGCTGCAAAAGAAAAAGCTGAAATAGCAAATAATGCAAAAAGTGAATTCCTTGCAAATATAAGCCATGAAATCAGAACTCCTCTTAATGGTGTAATGGGTATGCTTGAGTTGCTTTCAGATACTGAAATAACTCCCAGACAGGAGAAGTTTATTGAAATAGCGAAAAGTTCTGCCAGTTCTTTACTCTACGTAATAAATGATATTCTGGATTTTTCAAAGATTGAAGCAGGTAAATTAGCCCTTCAGCCTGTAGGATTTGATCTCAGAATGATAATAAAACAGGTAGAAGATATTTTTTCTTTAAAAGCTTTTGAAAAGGATCTTCATTTTACCTGTTTTCTAGAGGAAAATATTTCCTTTTTATTCTCCGGTGATGAATTAAGACTCAGGCAAATTCTGTATAATCTTGTAAGTAACGCAATTAAATTTACTGAAAAAGGAGAGGTCTCTCTCAAAGTTACTCTGGAAGAAGATAATATTACTCATTCTACATTAAGATTTTCCGTTACCGATACCGGTATAGGTATATTGGCAGACAGAAGAGAAAATCTTTTCAAATCTTTTTCTCAGGTGGATTCTTCTATAACACGTAAATTTGGTGGTACAGGCCTTGGTCTTGCTATTTCAAAAAACCTCTGTGAGATGATGGGAGGTAAGATAGGTTTTGAAAGCAATGAAAGTAAAGGTTCTACTTTCTGGTTTACAGTTCCTTTGACAAAGCTTCCGAAAGACACTATTATAGTTAAATCTGCAGAGTTCAGTAAAGAACCTGTAGAACTTGAAGACGAGGCAGGAAAGAAAAAGAGAGGTAAAATACGTATACTCCTTGCAGAAGATAACAGTACAAGTAAATACCTTGCAGTAAATATATTACAGAAATATGGTTATTATGTAGATGCCGTTTCCAACGGCAGGGAAGCTCTTGAGGCTCTGGGTAAATATAATTATAATCTTATACTTATGGATCTTCAGATGCCTGAAATGGATGGTTTTACGGCAACCAGACTTATACGATTAAAAGAGGAAAAAGAAGGAGGACATATTCCTGTTATTGCAATGACTGCTCATGCAATGAAGGAACACCGTATAAAATGTTTGGAGTCAGGAATGGATGATTATATTACAAAGCCTTTAGAGGGTAAGGTTATCTTTCAGGCTATTGAAAGGGTATTAAAAAAAATACCTTTCCCGATTAAGGAGGAATTTCCTGATCACGTTGAGAATATAATCTTTGACAGTAAAGCTTTTTTAAATCGACTTGATGGAAATATACAGCTTTTCAAAAAGACTATTTCTCTGTCACTGGATGATCTAACCTCTGAAATAATGAATTTGACTTCTGCCATAGAAAAAGGTGAAAGTAATAAGATAAAATTTCATGCTCATTCTATAAAAGGGGTTTCATCCAATTTAAGTGCCGGTATGTTGAAACATATATCAGCAAAAATAGAAGATTTGAGCTTTTCTGGCAATAAGGGCCATATAAAAGAACTTGAAAAAGAACTTTACATAGAGTTTGAAAAATTTAAAGAGAGATTAAAGGACTTTGACTTTTAGTAAAATCTTTGAAGCTATGGCTACCCAGCAAGTGATGATAATATGGAGGAAAGTATGTTATGAAGAAAATTCTTGTAATTGATGACATGAAATCTTTTCGTGAACAGATAGTTTCAATTCTATCTTCCGAAGGATTTGATG
>CALARM010000127.1 GCA_937888925.1 uncultured Synergistia bacterium
AAATAACTCCTACAATAAGTCCTCCTATATGGGCGGAATTATCTATACCTGAAGAGATAAAACCATATAATAAATTGTAGCCTATACAGGAAATCATACCACCTGCAAGCTGTTTTCTCAATCTGGCAGGGATTTCTTTACTGTAACGATATCCGAGATATGCGGCGCATCCGCAGAGGCCAAAAATGGCACCTGAAGCACCTGCCGCTAAAATATTTCTGGTAAAAGCACTTGCAAGTGAACCACCTATACCTGCCAGAGCATAAAGAGCCATATATCTTGATGTACCGAAATATTTCTCAAGTGTGGAACCGATGCTTAAGAGGGTAAACATATTTACCAGGAGATGGACAAAACCTATATGTAAAAACATCGATCCTGTAAGACGCCACCACTCTCCCGATTTCACCAGAGGGCCATAATTGGCTCCGAATCTTAAAAGGGTATAAAGACCGGTCGAGCCACCTGAAAAAGTAGTCCATAAAAACATGGCTACACAGACAGACAGGATCAAATATGTTCCATAAGGTTTGTTCTCTTCCAGACGAAGTTTAAAGTCATAATATCTGTTTTTATATTCTTCAATACAGGTTTCAGACGGCACCCATCCTGTTTTTGCATTTATAACAGCATTTTTAAAGGCTTCTAAAAAAGCTCCTCCGTACTGTGTGGTAATGAGAGACGGTTCTAAAAGGTCTACTGAACCGGCGTAAAAGACTCTGTTTATTTTAAATTCCAGATTCTCTATACCCGGTAAATCACTGTCATTAAAATTTTTCCCTTTAAGTTCCACAGGACATCCATGTTCATAAACATAAAAAATATATATGTCAGGGAAATGTTCAGGTAATTTTTTATCTTTAAGGCAAATAGAAATAAGTTCCATCTGTGTCTTTATCTGTAATATATCAAGTCCGTCGCCTTTGATTATAAAAATACCTGTATATATATTGTTCCCTGCATTACATCCGCCTATCAGGCGATATTCCGGTAAATCAATATCAAGTCCTGTTGTATCCAGTTCAATTCCTTCATACATCTTATGCAGTTCTACAGATAAAGTGTTTGCGAAATCTTTAAAGTCAGCCATAATAACCTCTTCAGTTTCCATATCTTACCAGGCCTGTACCTGTAAGGTATATAGCACCTACAGGGCAATCATCGGCCAGACCGTTCTGTAACTGCGCCCAGCCTACACCAAGATATACCTGACCAATGGAGAAAAACATACGACCTTTCGGTGCGAGATATTCCAGACACCAGCCAATACCGTCATAGTAATGCCATACAATAACTGTTCTGCCATGAGCGGCATAGAGTTCTTTTACTGTACTGCCCACACCTATACCTTTCACTGTTCTGAACCTGCTATCATAAATTCCTATACTTTCTATAGTTACGTTGAGATTGTCCAGAACAGTTGTAGACGGCCCTATTCTCGTATAATATTCAAATTCAGGAGGAATAATATAAGTAAAGGTATAAAATATTAAACCGAAAGGCTCCATCCTGTAACTTAACGTATCTTCGTATGATACATAGGAAAAGGAACTGGCAGTGGTAGAATAATTATCGGGAGCCCTCCCCATTTTTTCGAAGACATTCTGCCTGCTGTCTCCAAGCAATATAAAAGGAGTAAACGTATCGGTACCACGATCACAGGTGTAAATACCGTCATCTTTGATAATATATTCGTTTTTCCATTCATCTGCGGCAGAAAGTAATGACGGAATAATTAAACATACCAGGCTTATAATAATGACAATTCTGACAGAAAAAAGCTTTGATAACATAATTTCAACCACCTTTTCTTTATTACCGGGTTAAGCATAAATAATACATATGCTCTCGTGACGCGTAACGCGTGACGGGAGGAAAAGGTTTATTATATGCTTATGGTCAGGTCAGTAACATATCCGGAGTATTATATTATAGTTCAAGTTCAAACAACAAATTTCCTTTAAATTATAGTAGAAGAAAATTAAAACAAGGAAAATCATCAAAACCGTAGAATTATTTTTATGAGTTGAAAATAATATGATGAAAAAGAATTCTTTTATAATAATAATTTTACTGGTTTTATCTTTTTTCAACCTGTCTGAGGGGAAAGAAGAAAAAACCGATGCATACCTTTCATGTCTGTTACATGTAACAGACGAAGACAGTGAATATTCCATAAATATCAGTGAATATAAAAGTAAAGATAAATATTGCAGAAGGGATAACTGGGAAAGCCAGTCTCAGGGCCCTGTAAGTTATATAATCATCAGGGAAACCGGAGGAAAAACATCAAGCTATACAATAATCCACAGTATGAAAAAAATATATGTCCTGTCAGGAGAAAAGGACGCCATGCCTGTGATGGAGGAAGACTGGCTCGGAGAGCTCCATCTGAAACTTATTGAAAGAGAAGAACTTTCTCCTGAAAAATGGGAAGGATATATGTGCAAAAAAACCAGATTTATAAATAGAGACACAGATGAAAGCTGTACAGTCTGGTTCTCTGATAAACTTTCCCGGTGGGTAAAAATAACATCAAATCTCTCAGGCTTCACATTTAATATAGAAATGACGAAAATAAAAACAAAAGCTTTTAATATGAACATATTTAATTTACCGAAAGATTATAAAATAGTAAAGATAGATCCGAAAAAGATAAAACCTTTTCCCGGTATATAAAGAGCCCGGTGTAATAACCCATTATGCATTAATAAAGAGGGACCTGAAAAATTAATAAGGAGAAATATAAAGCTAATAGCTGACTGATAAAAAATGACAAAAGAAGCATTGAAATATCCGGCAATATTTTTATTTCTTGTATTTACTGTATTTATTCATTATATGGTGAAAAGTCCGGCACTTACGGAAAGAAAACAGATGTCCATGGGAAGTTCGTCACATATTATTGCCACAGGTAAGGAAGCACCCGATTTCTCAGTGGAAAATTTAAAGGGAGAAACAATTTCTCTTTCCGGTTATAAAGAAAAGAAAATGGTTGCTCTTTACTTCTGGAGCATTGATATTCCTGTATGTACTGCAACACTGGGAGAAATAGAAAAGTTTTATGATAAATACAAAGAAAAAGTGGAAGTACTGGCTATAAATATAGGTAACCTCAGGCTTGAACTGGAAAATTTTCTAAAAAATAAAAATTATACTTTTAATATACTCTCTGACAGACAGGGTGGAACTGCTATAAAATATCACATAAGTGAACCGACTTTTATACTTATAGACAAAAAAGGAAATATAGCGTATATACACAGACAGAATGAAATCAGCGGGAAATTCAATATTATACTGGAAAAAGAGGTTATACCTCTGGTAGAATAAATGGAACTGGCAATAAAAACGGAAAAACTTACAAAAATCTACGGTAATACAGGGAATAAAGACTCGCTCAGAGCAGTGAATGAACTTTCTATGGAGGTTCCGAAAGGAGAGGCCTTCGGTTTCCTCGGCCCTAACGGCGCAGGTAAAACAACTACCATATATATGCTTCTGGGGATATTAAAACCCACGTCGGGAAGCGGTAAATTACTGGGGAAACCACTCGGAGATCCGGGAGCGAAAGCAAAGCTCGGCTTTCTGCCGGAATCCGTAACACTTCATCTTCACCATACAGGATTATCTCTCCTGGATTATTACGGTGAACTTCTTAATATTGAACAGAGAAAAAAGAAAGCCCTTGAGGTTTTAGAACTGGTCGGTCTTAAAGATGCAGGAAATAAACTCATAACTTCCTATTCGAAAGGCATGGTTCAGAGACTGGGACTGGCACAGGCGCTCATCGGTGATCCTGATTTGCTCATACTGGATGAACCTACGGCAAATCTTGACCCCATAGGAAGAAAAGAAGTAAAGGATCTCCTGTTACATATAAAAGAGCAGAAAAAAACCATTTTTATCAGTTCCCACATACTCTCTGACGTAGAGTCAACATGTGACAGAGTCTGTATATTGAAAAACGGGAAATTGATAAAAACAGGGACAGTAGAAGAACTAACAAAGGTAAAAGATACTTCGGAAATCCATACAAAGGATCTCCCGTCTGAAGCAATAGAAAAAATTAAAAATCTTGGCTCTGAAGTCAACATAAAACAGGATGAGATCATAATAATTGTAAATAATAAGGAAGGGGAATTCGGTATAATAGAAATTATACGGCAGAACAACTGCCCTCTTCTGTCTATTTTACAGAATAAAAATACCCTTGAAGATATATTCTATACAGCAGTAAAAGGAGAAGATAAATGAGTCCCATATGGCCTGTAGCTAAAGATACAGTAAGAGAAATGTCCAGAAAAAAACTGCTTCTGGCTATAATAGTGGCGGGAATATTTACAGCTATACTTTTTGCGACAGGTGTGGCTGTTGTTCCTATGGCAGGTGAAAGAGTGGTAACGGGACTTTCACAGGGCCAGCAGGCTTCTCCTGAAGTTATGGCTTCCATGATAACTCAATTCAATGAAAAAGGATATAACTTCCTGGTAACATGTTTTTCCATAGCCATAGAATTAATAGGAACTTTCCTGACTATACTTATGTTTTCCACATTCCTCCCTACTGAAATAGATAGAGGCACAGTGAAATTAATAATATCAAAGCCTGTAAGCAGATTTCAATTTATCATGGGCAAATTTCTCGGAGGAGTAATGATCATGGCCGGATACAGTGTTCTTATGGGAGGCCTTCAGATTCTCGGAAGTTTATATCTCACTGGTAAACTCGATCCGCCCGACAGATACTGTATGGTTCTTCTCTTCTGCAATCTCATGTTAAGAGGTTCTACCGCAATGGCGATGTCAATGATCATGAGACCGGTTCTTTCAGGTGTTGTATCCATCTTTTTATCGGGAGATATATTTCTTCTCATAGCAACATTATTTTCAGCAAAATACATTTATTATCCTTCAGCTATCCTCTATTACATATTACCCTGTTACTCACTCTTCCAAACCAGAACTATGTGGTTCTGGAATTTCCTCATAGCTCTTTTTTCCAATTACCAGCCACATGCTTTAACATTAACAGATATATGCTACAAAACAGCTTATGCTCTGGATGTAACAATAATTATGCTCGCTTTTACAATAATTTTATTCAACAGAAAAGATTTAATTCAATAATTTCTGAGTAAAAAGTGACTTACGTGGGTATAATAATTTAAGGAATATGTTGTTTCATAAATTATTAAAGAATGTTTCGAGTAAATAAACTATAATGTTAAAACTGAAGACTATACCACGGGGACTTTATATAGAATTTATTGTAAAAGGGAGGAGTGATTGTGGATACTATGTGTGACTACTATTCAACACTCGGATTACCGGTCAATGCATCAGCAGAAGATATACACGAATCTTACAGACAGCTTGCAAAAGAAAACCATCCCGATCTTAAAGGAAAAGAACTGGAAGAAGCAATGATAGAGATAAACAATGCCTACAGGATATTAAAGGATCCTCAGAGCAGGGATGAATATAATCTGAATGAGCTTCTCAAATTAAAAAGGCTCCCTCTTGAACTGGTGGAAAAACTTCCTTCAAAAGTGCCTGCCAGAAAAGGAAGACCTTTTATGCAGACAGTAGTAAAGAAGATTACAGGGAAACCGACTCTTTATACCATGACTGCCATAGCCATAAGATTTAAAACTGCTATGATGTATGCTTCATCACCGAAGCCCATGCATCAGGAAATGGCTATAGAAGAATTGAAAAAAGCCCTGGAGATGGAACCTAAACATACGGACAGCCTCTATAATCTCGGTGTATTATTCTGCAAAAGAGGAGATTTAGCTTCAGCACTCCATTATTTCAAGCGGTATATAGTTCTGGAAAAAGATGAAACAGTAGCAGGTCTGATAAATTATCTGGATAAAAAAATCAAAGAAAATCAGACGTCCCGGTTTATGACAAGACGATTAGAAGTTTAATAATCTATCTTAAATTAAAAATTCTCCAGCAGATCATCTACTGCTGTAATACCGCCGTATTCTTCTATTATAAGATCATCCATTTCATCTGCTATGACACCTATATGGACAATTGATGTTATAAGTTCTTTTTCATCAAGTGTGGAACCAAGGAGTACATGATCAAGAAGAATGTAACCGTCTTCATCTATGGAAAACCTGCCAAGAACATTTTTATTATTCATCCTGAGAAGATTATATAAAAGAGGTTCGTCAAGCCTGGCTCCTTTTAC
>CALARM010000128.1 GCA_937888925.1 uncultured Synergistia bacterium
GTAAGAAAAGGGGACGGTATCAGGATAAGAGGCGGCACGGCAGGCACCTATTACATAGGACTTCAGTCTTCAATGCCTGCCATACCGGGATTACCTGTTCCGATAAAAGCTCTCTGTGTGGCGCCATGCGGTATGGAAGAAGGAACCAGTCTGGATGTGCCGGGCCAGGATTTCGGCCTCGCAGTGGGAGAAAATGTGGAATTTCGTTTCCTTGCATCTTCCGTGAGAAAAGAAGATATAATAGGAGATATGGTTGAAGACTGGGAAGATAAGGATATTCAGGAAGTGAGTAATATTAATGTAGAACTCGAAGGAGAAGGTAAGGAAGGTAAACTTATACCTGTAAAACTCCAGTCTCATGTAACGGAAGTAGGAACACTGGAACTGTGGTTTGTGGAAAGAGACGGCAAGGAAAGCTGGAAGCTGGAGTTTGACGTAAGGGGAGAAAAGGAGTGAAGAGTGAAGAGTGAAGAGTGAAGAGTGAAGAGTGAAGAGTGAAAAGTGAAAAGTGAAAAGTGAAACTGCCCATTACGCGTCACGTTCAGAAAGAATATTATAGTTATGCAGGAATTCGAGTGGAACGGTATCTGGTGGCTGCCAGGTCATAAAGATAAACATATTGCAGGGGCTCTGAAATTCAATCCTGTTGAAGGGGCAATACTAGAGCTTACAGGGTCTTTTTATAATTCGCCCGGAAGGAAAGATAATAATTTTCACGATGAAGATATAATCCAGGGAGAAGTTTTCGGGAAAACAGTAACGTTATATAAATGTCATGAATGTATGTTTAATATAAATTCGCCTGGTTTTACATCTTCGACCTATTCCCTAGAATATATTATCACAAATGTCCATTTTGATAAAAAAGAAGATATACTGTTCAGGACAATAACAGTAAGAACCAGTTATCTGGAGGAATGGATAAATCTTATAGGATTCAGATCTGCCGTAATAGACAGAGAGATAAAAGGCCAGAGATTCAGGGCTCTGGACGTAACCTATATGCATCCCCCGTCAGAACCGGTTTATAAAACGGAAAAATTCAATATAACTATAAAATTCAACCTTCTGGCTCCGTGCCAGTTGACCAAAAAAGTCACCCTTGAGCAGAGTAACAGTTTAAAACTGGATTTTCACGAAGTACTTACCGTAGAAAAAATCAAAGAATTTATCTCTTATATACAGAATTTTCTGAGCCTTGCCACAGGGGCAATCATATATCCTGTCAGTATAACAGGTAATAAAGAAGAAATAAACAGCTTCGATAAAGTGGAAATAATCTATCCTGTACCACTGAAAAAATTCGATACTGGAAAACAGCTTTTATATAATAACATGCTTTTTTCCTTTCATGATGTGTCAGATGATTTCGGCACTTATTTATGTAACTGGATATATAAAATGTCAGATAAAATAAAACCTTCTTATGAACTATATTTTGCAGTAAGACAGTTACCTATGTATCAGAATTTTCAGTTTCTGAGTCTCATGCAGGCTATTGAAGCATATCACAGGAAAACTAAAGATTATGAAGTTATTCCCAGGCAGAAATTAAAAAAGATCATAAAATTTTTCATAAAAAATATGTCTGACGAAGAAATTCAGGAGAAATTCGATATAAATCCTGAAGAATTAAAGCAGAAATTCAGAGATAACCTCAATCTTTCATATCAGCCAACACTGAGAGACAGACTGCAGGGACTCTGGCATGATTACAAACCTGTTCTGGAACTTGTATTTTCCCCGGAAGAATATGAAATTTTTATCAAAAAAATAAAAAATACAAGAGATTATTACACTCATTATCTGGAGACCAGAAAAGAAATCATTGAGCAGAAAGATCTCAATCTATTTATATACTTACTCCTCTTCATACTGGAGGTATGTTTTCTTTACGAAACAGGACTGAGTGAAGAAAAAATCAGGAAAATTATCGAAAGAAATAAGAATTTTAAACAGATAAAAGTATTATTCAAAACAGCTCAAACAGATTAAACGGGGATTACACAGATCAGTCTCAGCGCTCTCTGTGTAACAACCATAACCGGTTCGATCACAACGAAGAATGAGAACTTATCTTCCCTTCACACTTCACTCTTCACCCTTCACGATTCTCATATAAATCCCTTTAATCCGTGTTTCTACCTGGTTCTTACGACACGAAAACCGATCATGCCGTTACACATATTCGGACCATGAAAAAAGCGATCGGCACCCCGTAAATCTAAAGGATCACTGTGAATCCAACTGCCGCCTCTTACAATACGGCTTGAACCTGAAGCGGGGCCTGCAGGGTTCTTCTGATCTTCACCACTATAATTTCCAAACCAGTCATTACACCACTCGGATATATTACCGCTCATATCACATAATCCCCAGGGATGACCTTTACCATAACCTGCATAAGCAGGTTCATTCGTGTTATAACAGCATTTCGAATCATCTATTATATTTCCCCAGTAATAATTGGCCGTATTATAAGCACGATATGCATATTCCCACTCGGCTTCCGTAGGAAGGCGAAAACCTTTTTTCGTTATATCTAAATTCAGTGAACTATCATAACAGACCTGCGAAGGCCCCAGTTCCGGAGTCCTTTCCGTAAGCCAGTTACAATAGGCTACCGCGTCCTTCCATGTTACAGTTTCCACAGGTTGATTGTCACTGCCAAACAATCCCATATGAAAGGGTTTATAGAGACGATATAATTTGTTGGTCAATTCATATCTGGAAACGTAAAAATCATAAGATATTTCCACTTTATGCCGCGGCTTTTCCCAGTTTTCTCCAATTCCATTACAGTAGCCCATATAAAATGTTCCGGCCGGTATCAGTACCATATCTCCCGATGAATCGGTAACCAGAAAATTATTATCAGAATAATCTGTCCCGTTTCCGTTCGTCACCCCTATCTTTCCTGTAGATACGCCGGCAGGAACAGTAATTACTATCTCTGTGTCGCTCGAAGAGTTGTAAGAGACACTTGTTCCGTTAAATGTTACTCCGATTACACCGGATGAATTAAAATTAATGCCTTTTATTGTAACAGATGTCCCTTCCGAACCTTCAACAGGAGAAAAGCCGGTAATATCAGGTAAAACCGTCGGAGTTATAGAAGGAACTGTAATGTCGTCTCCCCCGCATCCGGACATTATTATAGAAAAAAGAATAAACAGGAATATATAGATATATTTCTTCATGGCTTCCCCTTTCTATCAATTCAGTATAATTAATTAAATATATCATATTATATAGATAATTAAAAGTAAAAAACAAGATAAAAAAACCAATTTCAATAATGATGGCTGTATAATACCATTTAGCTATCAAGTTATACAGGCTAATCGTCATGGCCCTTTTTATAAAAAACTGTCGTTGCAGCAGGTAATCTTTCCTGATATAATACCATTATGAATAATCCTGCCTGTATGGTAAATATAGATCGAGGCACTACAAACCGTGCAGTAAATTATAGATCTATAGAAGAGCTAAAAAGCAAAGAAAAACCGGAAAGATACATCTTTCATATACCAAAACTGATAGAAAAATCAGAAGTGGCGGATATGCAACTATTCCCTTCTTTTTTTACATACCTGGCACCTGTAAAATTACCCATGAAAGACGTCCCTGGAGTGAAGAAGAGCAGTTTAAAACAGTGGAATATGTTAAACATCTGAAGGGACTGAGAAAATGTCAGGGATAGTACGTAACAGGACCGATAGCATCAAAGAACAAATAGCAATAAAAATAGCAAATCTCTCAAAAATCTACAGACTCTATAACAATCCTTTAGACAGGCTCAAAGAAGCCCTCCATCCTTTTAAGAAAAAATATCACAGGGAGTTTTACGCTCTCAGGGATATAAATCTTGAAGTAAAAAAGGGGGCGACTGTCGGGATAATAGGGAAAAACGGTTCAGGGAAATCAACTCTTCTTAAGATAATAACAGGTATATTGACGCCCAGTGCGGGAGATGTTAAAATCAGCGGAAATATATCAGCCCTTCTGGAACTTGGTTCCGGATTTAATCCCGAACTGACCGGTATTGAGAATATATATTTTAACAGTACTATTATGGGTTACAGAAAAGAGGAGATAGACAGGAAGCTTGAAGCAATAATTTCTTTTGCAGATATAGGCGATTTCATCAATCAACCGGTAAAAACCTACTCAAGCGGGATGTATGTAAGACTTGCTTTTGCCGTAGCCATTAACGTAGATCCTGAGATACTTATAGTAGATGAAGCTCTGGCCGTAGGAGATGCAGCATTTCAGGTTAAATGTATAAATAGAATAAGGAGATTTAAAGAAACTGGTAAAACACTTATCTTTGTGTCTCATGATCCGGGAGCAGTTAAAACCCTCTGTAATCACGCCTATTTACTTGACAGAGGACAGATAATAGATGAAGGCTTACCGGATAAGGTCTTTGATTGTTATAATGCTCTTCTCGGTCTGAAGGATATCAGAGAAGAAAATGAATATAAAAATAATTCTTCTAAAAAAGAAAAACTGAGAAAGAGAGCAGGGAACAACAGACTGGTAATAAAAGAAATCTCCATGAATAACGAAAAGAATACTGATACCGATACTTTTATTTCAGGTGAAAAAGTAAAAATAAAAATGCAAATCCTTGCAAATGAAGATATTGAAAATCCTACCTTCGGTATTTTAATAAGAGACAGACTCGGGAATGATATATACGGTACCAATACGTTTATTATGGGTATAAATACGGGAAACTTCAAAAAAGATAAAACTTATGACGTAATATATTTTCTGCCTTTAAATCTGGGGGTTAATATATACAATCTCACTGTAGCCGCCCACACGGATGAAGCTCATATAAATGAATGTTATGACTGGATAAATCAGGCTGTTGTATTCAAGGTCATTCCTTCTCATGATTTCAAATTTACCGGTTATTGCCGCATAGTACCGGCATTTGAAATTAAAGAATGTAAACAAATTTTTTCCCATAGACATGGAGGAGAAATATAATGGAACAAAATATTTTGTCTGCTTCTTCGGAAATAAATATTGATGAAATAATGAAGAAAGTTAAAGAAGAAGCCCATAGAAGGAAACATAATATAGAATCTGCTAAAAATAATCCTGCCCCCCATGACACAGGTATAATAATTTATACAATGTCGGACTTTCAGGAAAATAATGACGGAGAATTTCTTAACCATGCCTATAGAAAAATCCTGAGAAGAGAACCGGACAATGAAGGATTTGCACATTATCTCACAGATTTAAAATCCGGCATAGTAAGTAAAAAAGATATAATATATGATTTAGCCTGTTCCGAAGAAGGTAAAAAAAATAATATTGTAATTCTCAACCAGCTAGATAACTTATCCCAATCATCAGACTTAATATGTTTAACCGGTTTTAAAACAAAAAATGACTATATATATAAAGATGAATATATAATTTCTGATTTTTTGAAATATAACTACGAAGATTTTATTAAATATTCTTTCGGTGCTATCTTAAAAAAAGAGCCTTCTGGAGAAGAAATTAACAGATATTTACATCTTCTGAAGAATGGAGCTACAAGTAAAATCAGAGTAATCGAAGAGTTAAGATACTCTCAGGAAGGGATAGAAAAAAACGTCACAATAAAAGGTCTCGGCAAAAGACATCTTTTCAATAAAATATTTAAAATTCCTTTACTGGGAAGAATTTTGGAGATTCTGTCTCTCATTATGAGACTCCCGAGAATCTTCAGATATATTCAGGGCCTTGACGATTCTATAACTGAAATACACACTGAACTAACAAACTTAATAAATACTTTAGCCTGTGAAAGTGAAGCACAGATTAACAATTTAATTAAAACCGAACATAATACTATTAAAGAGCTGAGTTCCAATATAGACAGAGATATAGTGGATAAAATAAAGCATATATTAAATAATAAGGCAGGCAGTTATGAAATAGAGGCAATAAAAGATATTTTACATTCTAAAGCAGATACAAATACTGTAGAAGAAATAAAAAATACATTTCTGTTTAAAGCAGATAAAAGTGACATAGAAAAAATCAAAGAAAATGAAGAAGAACTGAGATATATATTGAACAGGAAAGCAGATATCGATGTTCTTAATGAAAAGGCAAATATTGAAACTCTCAATGAAATAAAACATATAATAGATGCAAAGGCAAATATTGAAACTCTCAATGAAATAAAACATATAATAGATACAAAGGCAAATATTGAAACTCTCAATGAAGTGAAAAACATGATAAATAAAAAGGCAGATGCCGATGCTGTCAATGAATTGAAAAATATGATAAATACAAAGGCTGACAGTAATTCTATCGAAGGAATTAGAAGGGAAATAAAAAATATCATAAATCAAATAAGAGACAATAAATTAAATATTCTTGACCAGCAGAGGAGATTAATGATTCTGCTTGAAGAAGTAAGAAAAAGGCTCCCGGAACCGATAAACAGAACAGAAATTCAGAATATACTTGCAGAAGAAGACCATATTCTCGATGCCATGTATGTATCTTTTGAAGACCGGTTCAGAGGTACAAGAGAGGACATTAAAACCAGGCAAAAAATATATCTGCCTTATATGGAGCATGTAAAAGACGGAACAGCCCCTATCCTTGATATTGGCTGCGGCAGAGGAGAATGGCTGGAATTACTCGGGGAAAACGGCTATATCGCCAAAGGCCTGGATGTAAACAGGATTATGGTACAGGAATGCCTGAAAAGGGGTCTTAATGCAAAAGAAGCAGATGCAATAGAATATATAAAATCTCAAAAATCAAACAGTTTTAGTGTAATCACAGGGTTTCATATAGTAGAGCATTTACCTTTAAAGATATTAATAACTCTTTTTGATGAATCCTTGAGGATTTTAAATCCGGGAGGACTGGTAATATTTGAGACACCAAATCCGGAGAATATAATAGTCGGAGCATGTAGTTTTTATACAGATCCGACTCACATAAATCCGATCCCTCCTCATACATTAAAATTTCTGCTGGAAGCCCGCGGGTTTACGACGGTCGAAATAAAAAAATCAAATCCGTTAAACCTTATTGATTACGATTATATAAAAGAAGATGAAATAAAAAACCTTCTTTTCAGATTTAATATGGAACAGGATTATTCTGTAATAGCTGTCAAGCATTAATAAAGGTACCCACAGATGATAAAACCTGCAGCTATAGATCAATTTCATTCTGGAAGTGCTTATGGTGACGCAGTTACCAACAGTATGTTTTTCATTCAAAAATTATTGCGAAATGCAGGCTATATATCCAGGATATATGTTGAACATATAGCAGATGAATTAAAAGATAAACTCATATCTTATAAATATTACGAACCGGATAAAAATCAAATTCTTCTTATACACCATTCCTTCGGACATAATCTTGATGACTGGTTGAAGAATTTAAAAGACTACAATAATATTTTAATCTATCATAATATTACCCCGGAATCTTATTTTCCGAGGGGAAGTTCATGTTCTCACTACTCTATAAAAGGAAGAGAACAATTAAAACTATTAAGAAATATTGTCAGAGGTGCAATAGGCGCTTCCGAGCTGAACAGTGACGAACTGAGGAAATTAAAATATAAAAATGTTCGCACAATTCCATTACTCATAGATATTGAAAAACTCGTTAATACTAAATATAATCCTGCTGTATTTGAAAATAACAGGAAAACATTCAATATCCTGTATGTAGGAAGGATAGTAGAAAATAAATGCCATAATGATTTAATTGAAATATATAAAATCTTCACTCAAATGTCAGACAGAGATAGTAAATTAATCCTGGTCGGTGATATTTCCAGTAAATATTATAATAAAAGGTTACATGAATTAATATATAAATACAAACTCTATAATAAAGTTATTATAACGGGGAAAATTTCCGATGAAAATCTCATTGCTTATTATAAAGTTTCTGATGTATTTTTATGTATGAGTGAACATGAAGGTTTCGGAGTTCCTCTGATTGAAGCTATGGTTTTTGATATTCCTGTAGTGGCTTACGATAGCAGCAATATAAAAAACACTTTAAATGGTGCAGGAGTATTATTCAAAGAAAAAAATTATGAAGATATTGCCGGATTTTTATCAGTATTATCAAAAAATAAAGTAGTAAAAAGAAATATATTAAAGAGGCAAAGGGAAGTAATAAAAAACTATTCGGATAATAAAATAACAAATTCATTATTCAATTTTTTTAATTCAACTGGTATAGAAGCTAATAATAATACCATTCATAAACAGCATTTACAATATAAGAAATATCAAATTGAAGGACCTTTTGACAGCAGTTACAGCCTGGCTTTAGTAAACAGAGAAATGGCTCTGGCTCTTGATAATTTATATCCTGATGAAGTTTCCCTCTTTTCAACTGAAGGCCCGGGTAATTTTGAACCGGCCGGAGACTTTCTTGAACATAATCCTGTGGTAAAAAAACTATGGATGAATTCGAAAACTAACTCTATAATCGATGTAGTTGCCAGAAATTTATATCCTCCAAGAGTTGATGACATGAGAGGATATATAAATATGTTACACAGTTATGGATGGGAAGAATCAGCTTTTCCCGAGGAGTATGTTCAGAAATTTAATTTATATTTAGACGGTATCACCGTACATTCGGCATATGTCAGAAAAATACTTATTGACAACGGTGTAACTGTCCCTGTTTATGTTAACTGTCTCGGTGCAGATCATGTTCTGAAAGTACTACCGGAGGAATATAATGGTTATACAGGAAAAGCATTTAAATTTCTTCATATTTCATCGGGGTTTCCCAGAAAGGGAATTGATATACTACTGAAAGCATATATAGAAGCCTTCAGTGCTGACGATGACGTAACTCTCATTATAAAAACATTTCCCAATATTCATAATACTGCAGAAAAAGACATAGAAGAGATTAAATATAATAATCCCGGTTGTCCCGAAATAATTTTAATAAATAAAGATTTGGACTATGGTTACATAGTGGACCTTTATAAAAAGTGTAATGTCCTGGTGGCTCCGAGTAGAGGTGAAGGCTTTGGACTGCCTATGGCTGAGGCTATGTTGCTTGATATACCTGTTATAACTACTGCATATGGCGGCCAGACTGATTTCTGTACAGAAGAAA
>CALARM010000129.1 GCA_937888925.1 uncultured Synergistia bacterium
GTTATACGTTTGGATTTTATTAATTCATTAATAACAGTATGATCTTCAGTGAGAAGTGATATAGTATCTTCACATATAACGTAGGCTCTTACATCTCCTACATGACCTATATGAAAAAGATTGCCTTCTGCTATGGCTATTATAATGGTACACCCCATACCGGAAAGTTTCCTGTGTAATCTCGATTCTTCCAGTATAACTTTATTTGCCGTGCCTATGGATTCATTTATAGCTTCTTTTATATCGCCTTCTGTACATATGATATGTGATATTTTCTCTTTTGTCAGATACTGTTCGGCAGTTTCTACCGCAAGTTTACTTGCTTTTTCTCCTGCCTGATGGCCGCCCATACCATCGGCTATTATAAAGAGATTTCTTTCTGTATCTACAAAAAGAAAATCTTCATTGTTTTTCCTTTTACATCCTGGGTCTGTGCCACTTGAGACTTTCAAGTATTAATGTCTCCTTTACGATAATCTATGAATTAACACTTGTATTATATAATTTAACTATATTTTACAGAATAAATCAAGGTGGAAATTCAGATTTTTTAATATGAGATTGCCTTTGAAAATGACAGGTGATTTTATATACAATGGAAAAAGAAATTTATCACAGAATATTCAGAGTGAAAAGTGAAAAGTGAAAAGTGAAAAAAAATTTGGATTTTACTTGCTTTTTACTTTTCACTACTCACTAATTAATAGATTTACAAAATTAAGTATAATTTCCAGTAAAAATAAAAAAAGCGCCTGAACGCTTTTTTTTTCATACTCTATAAAAATTTACAGATTAGCTAATAAAATTCTTTACAATCACCGTTGACTTTTGCGAGATTATCCCATAAACTGCCCTGAATTTCTTTCGGCAAAGAAAATAAAATTTCCGTCAGGATGTTTTGGTGCTGTTTCCATTGCCTGTTTTGTAGTTGTCTTTATTGTACCTGTTGCGGGATCGGCGTAGGATACATTATCTCCCTGAACTTTAACTATGGTAACAATATGACCTCTTCCTGAAGGTGAAAATTCCGGCCCATTTAAAGCCACTATTACAGGTGTTTTTTCATTATTTACCTTCTGTTCTACAAGTCCCCATGAATAAGGTGAAACATTCCCTCCGTCTCTCCATTTCATTCCCTGAGAAGATGTTTCGCCATTAAGGGCATTTAATAATTGAAAGCCGTATTTGTCATTAATATCTGCATCTGTAAGGTTCTTTCCTGTTATACTGTTTATACACATGGCAACACTTGTCTGTCCGCAGGAAACTGAATTATTCTGTGCGAGAGGTTTCAGATTTGTTACAGGACCGGGTCCTGTATACTGATAATTATTCTGATTTTGGAAAGGCATACCGGTAATTCCTGACATCTGAGGATAATTTACCTGAGTAACTCCCTGATTTTGAAGGTTAGCAAAGGTTTCCTGAAAAGATTGATCTGTTTTTATCTGACTCACTTCAGGATTGAATTTTTTTTCTATCTCATTTATTCTGTTAAATACATTATTTATTTCACTGAGACTCATTTATATCACCTTCTTAAAAAATAATAATATACTGCTCGATTATATTATTCCAGAATTTCTTTTCCAAATAATTAATAATTTGTTAATTTTTTGTTAACATCCATTTTTATTTTTTATAGAACTGTTCCAGAAACCCTCGTCTCCCATACAGACTGATGTATTAATTAACCTGTATCTGGTTCCGGTATCAGATTTTTTGCAATTCTGCTGTTTCAGCATAAACATATCGATCATAATGGATATTTCAGTTTGCCTAAAACTATTCAAAAAGCCCATTCTATCTTAATTTCTTTGTTATTAAAAATTATTATTCTATTAATCAAGAAAGACAGAAGTTTTCTTTTTTCCCGTAGATCTAAATTTTCCCATTTTTCTTTAATGGTAGTGAGGACTTCTTCCAGTTCAATCTGGCTGACTTCTTCTTTTTTTTCTTCCAGGGATTCAATTTGATTTTCAATATTCCGTTTTTCGGCATAAACTTCAGAAAGTTTTTTTCCTATATCATTCAGAGGAATAGTTTCAAGCTGGTATAAATCCAGAAGTTTATCTATTTTCTTTTCTAACTGTGATAATTTTTTTTGAAGTGTTTTTATTTCAGAAATGTTATCTTCTTCTTTTTTCTTTTTATTTTTAACGCTGTTTTTATCAAGTGCTATTTGATGGATTCGAGCTTCTATTATCTCATCTAGTTCTTTTTCCTTGTAAATGTCATTTTTACAGGTGGGGTCTTTTATCATAAAAGAACTCGTCTTAGATCTGGAATAGCATTTATAATATTTATAATGACCGTTGCAGTCACTCTTCATAAAGTATCTGGCACCGCAGTTACCACAGAAGATAAGTCCAGCCAATAATGAATTATACTTAAAAGATTTTGGATTATACTTTCTATGCCTTATAGCTTTTGCCTTTTCGAATAACTCTTCAGTTACGATTGCATCATGTTGTCCCTCGAAGTATTCATCATAATAATTTATTTTTCCTATATAAAGTTTACTGTCAATTATTCTAGCAACAGATTCTCTGTTCCATTTCCCGTGCTTATGATGATAATTCTCCATCTGTTTGACAATATTTTTAATTCCCATGCCGTGAGTATAGAGATTATATATCTCACGTATCTGCATAGCCTCATAATCATCTATTTTAAGCTCTCCATGTGCATAGTTGTAACCAATCGGCCCCAAAGCCCCCCCATGATATAATCCGTTTTTAGCCCTTTCCTTTTTACCAAGTTTTGACCGTTCTTTTATATTTTCTCTCTCTAACTGAGCAAATACGGAAAGGATGCCTATAGATGCTCTGCCAAATGGTGTGGAGGTGTCAAAAGCTTCGGAAAGGGAAACAAAGTCCACTTTGTTACTCAGAAAAACGTCTTCTATCAAGTGAAGTGTGTCTTTTTGAGACCGGCTAAGTCTATCCAGTTTATACACAAGAACTATATCAAAATTCTTAATTTCTGTTATGAGCTTCTGTATTGCCGGACGGTTAATATTACTGCCACTGTAGCCGGGGTCAATATAAATGTCAGAAATTATCCATTCACGGGCTTTACAGTAGTTTATGAGCTTTTCCTTTTGTGCCGGCACGGAAAATCCTTCTTCTGCCTGTTCTGTTGTAGATACCCGGATATATATTGCTACACGTCGCATAATAGCCACCTTCTTTTTATACAGACTGCTTTTCCTTCTTTTTATATTCTCTTTTAGGTTCACCTTTTTCTATAGGGCAAGAATTAATAAATTCCTGTAAATCTTTAGCTTTTATCCTCCAAACACCTTTTCTACCTATTTTAAAGCCAGAAATTTCACCGGCACGTAACATATCTTTAACTGTTTTTTCTGCCAGTCTTAAATGAGATGCTACTTCTTCAGGAGAATATATTTTTTCAACTTCTTCAAATTCTTTTTTACAATGTGGACACACCATATTTTTTCACTTCCTTTTATTATTATTTAACTATTTTTATTATAGTTTACTTATAAATTTTAGTCAATACTTTTTTATACTTTTATTTATAATAAGTATTGACAAGTATAAATAAGTATGGTAATATATAATCACAGGGAGGAAAAAGGGAGAGCAAAAGGAGCGGGAAACACGATGGTTACGGGGTGGGTAGAGCCGGCCTGAACCCCTGGCAAAGATAGAGATA
>CALARM010000130.1 GCA_937888925.1 uncultured Synergistia bacterium
CTTTATTGAAATAGTCTATGGCTCTGTCAAAGTGTTCTTTTTTTACCGCAATGAGACCAAGATTGATGAGTGGCTCAGGTGATGTATCATCCAGTTCCTGTGCTTTTTGCGTATGATATTCCGCCTTGTCCAGTTTATCCATATGTAAATAAACCTCTGCCAGACCAAGGTGGGCAGCTGTGTAAAAGGGGTTTATTCCGAGAGCTTTTTCATATCTCTGTATGGCAAAAGAAAAATTTTCCAGCGCATTATAGCACGAGGCCATATAAAAGTGTATTTCAGGTTTTGCTTCGACAGTTCCTGACGAATATTCAAAATGTGACAGAGCCAGTTCATATTCTTCTTTTTCCCAGAATATTTTACCCAGTTCGTAATGGGTAATTTCGTCGTCAGGATACAGGTTTAATACCTTATGGTAATGGGCTATGGCATTATCCAGATCGCCCATGTTAGAGTAACATTCTCCGAGTCTGGCATGGGCAAGACCATAGGAATTGTCTATATTTATAACTGTTTTATAATAATTTAAAGCTGTGTTATGTTCCTTTCTGGCCCTTGCTATTTCTCCGAGATCATAATAAGCATCTGCATTATATGGGTCCTTTTTGATAGCATGTTTTAATTGATTTATTTTTAAATCCAGGTTTGTTCCTGAAACGGTCTGCGTAAAAGAATGTTCGTCAGGGCTATCCTCATTCAGTCTCCTGTGTTTTTTTGTTCCTTTAGAAATATTTCCCAGCAAAAGCAGCACCTCAAAACTGTTATGACTATAAAGTAACTATGAATATTCTTTTTCTCTATCTTAATACCTTGTGAAAATATATAAAAAATTGCGATTATAATATTGATGTTTTTTGAGTTATGGACAGGAGCTTTACTTTATATGTAATTTTGATTAAAATGGAGTTGCCTGCAAATACAGGACTTTACATAAAAGCAGAGAATATATATCAAAATAATAAAGGAGTCTGGAGCATGAAAGAAAGTAAAGAAAAATCACTTGAAGATAAATATAAAATTTTTAAAAAATCCTGTTTTTATTATGCACTTACTGCCATACTTACTCCTCCTGTGGCAGTAGTTCTTGCCATTTCCGCCAGAAACAGCGAAGAATTATATAATCTCATATTTCTGGTTATTTTGACAGAGGTTTATACTGTAGTAAGAGCCTTTTTTGATTATGAGGAAACAAGAAAACTGAGAAAATTTTTATCTGACACCCCATCTGAACTGTCAAAGGAAAGCCCATAAATTTTTTGTAATGGTTCAACTATAATATTTATCAGTTACCTGATTCGCTATACAAAACTTCCTGTATAACCTGCTGGAATCTTGAGAGTAAAAATGGTTTTTCCAGGTATCTGTTGCCTATTTCCTCTAAAAAGGCTCTTGTATAAGGATTTATAATATCACCTGTAGAAAAGACGATTTTATCTGTCAGATGGGGGAACTTTTCTTTTATTATAAAGTATAATTCCTTGCCTCCCAGCCCCGGCATTTTCATATCCAGAATAATCAAGTCGAAATCCTGATGTTCCGCTATCTTTTCCAGAGCTTCTTCACCGCTGTCAGATGTTGTTATATTATGTTCCATATCTTCAAGGACATTTGTTACCATGTCCAGTATTATTGGTTCATCGTCAACTACCATAATTTTTTTGTGTTTCTGATTTTCACCTGTAATTTCCAGCGGCTTTATTTCTTCTTCTTTAGTTTCAGCATAATCTTTAGAAACAGGCAATTCTATGGTGAAACATGTGCCTTCTCCTTCTTTACTGGTAACATCTATAGTTCCGCCATGTTCTTCTATTATACCCCTGGAAATACTCAGACCCAGACCGGTTCCTTCTCCTTTTTCTTTTGTGGTGAAAAAAGGCTCGAAGATTTTTAACTGATTTTCTTTACTTATACCGGGGCCGTTATCTCTGAATCTTATTTCCACCATATTACTTCTGGTGCATGTGTCTACTACTATATTATTTCCTTTACCGGACTTTATAATCGCCTGTTCCGCATTAATAAGTAAATTTAATATGACCTGCTGTATCTGGTGAGAATCTCCCATGATAGAGGGAAGTTTTTCCATAAGATTTTTTTTAATAACTATATTATGTACTCCAAGTTCATATTCTCTCAGGGCTAAAGAATTTAAAATAATATGGTTTATATCAACCTGTGTCATTTCTACTTTATGTTTTCTTACAAAACTTAACAGGTTTTGGATTATTTTTCTACATCTTTCTGCCTGAGTTGATATTTTTTCCAGATCGTGCTTTATAGAAGTGTCTATATTACTTTTTATGAGAAGTTCTGCATAACCCAGAACTCCCGTGAGAGGATTGTTCAATTCATGGGCAACTCCTGATATAAGCTGCCCTACCGATGAGAGTTTTTCTACCTGAATCAACTGATATTCAAGCTGTTTTTCTTTTGTTAAATCTTTTAATACTATTATGATGCCTGAAAAATTTCCGTCCTGTTCCGTAATTGCATTGGCATATATGGAGAAATATCCGTCTTTTTCCAGGGTTGCAGAAACAGGTTTGCTTTTATCAAGATAAATCTTTTCTATCGAATCACAGAGGATGCAGTCACATTTATTCTTTCCCCACTCTTTCGGCAGTGTTATACCCATGGAAGGGAGTATTTCTTTTGCAGAAGGGTTAAGCATTACAAGTTCATAGTTCTTATTAATCATAAGGACACCATTGCTTAAAGAATCCAGAACTGTCTGAATCTTCTTCTGATCGGTAGAGAATATGGAGCTCATTTTATTCAATTCCACCGCAGTATGATTTGCTATGGAATGAAATAATTTTTTCTCTTCTTCGGTAAAAGCATTTTTCATACCGCCTGTAATAAAAAGAACTGCTGTAATTTTGTTGGCCACTATAACCGGTTCTGATATAAAGGTTTCTACCCGGCTTTTACCTGATTCCTGAGCAGAAGGATCTATTCTTGTTTCAATTATAAAGGAAATATTTTGATCTTTTTCCCCGGAATAAGTTTCTATTACTTTTGTTTTAAGATCGTCAGTATAGCTTTCACGTAATTTCTCTCGAATTTTTACGACAATTTTCTCCCCTTCGTCAAAGAAAAATGCTCCTGCTGCATCGTATTTTATTATATTATATAAAGTATTTACTATAAGGCTGAATAATTCTTCATAACTTACAAAATTGGATACTGCTTTACTGATATCATAGAGAGAAGCCAGTTCGAAAGCTCTCTTTCTGAGCTCTTCCTGTTTAAGTTTTACTTCTGATGTTGCTCTGATTTTATTAATAGCTTTTGCTATGACCTTTTTTATCTGTTCTATACTTTCAAAAGGTTTGATGAGATAATCAAAAGCGCCAAAGCGTAGTGCATCTACAGAGGTCTCTATGGAAGCATAGCCTGTCATCATAATTACTTCTGTTAGAGGAGAAACTTCTTTTATCCTGCTTAATAGTTCTACACCGTTCATTTCAGGCATCTTTATATCGGTAATGACCAGATGAGGCATTTCTTTTTTTACTATTTCAAGTGCTTCAAGACCGTTTTTTGCAGTAAAAACTGTAAAGTCTCTGCTGAATAAATGAGTGAAAATCTCCAGTATATCCAGCTCATCGTCTACAACTATTATTTTTGGCTTAATCAAAAGATTACCTCCTGCAACTCTGTTTTCGTAACGCGTGACGGGAGTCCCGTCTGTGGTTTATTATCTTAATTAATAATTATACTACGTAATCAGAATATTTCCAATATAAAATCTTAGACTTTTCCGGAGAAATAATTTATAATATAATAGTGAGCGGTAAACAGTGAACAGTTATCAGTTAGCAGTGATCGGAAAATTATTCCTGATTTTCTGTAATGAATTGTTCCTGTTATGGCTGATAGTTTAAAAGTATTATCTATTGTTTATATTTGTAATAATGGTCGCCGGTCACTGGTCACTGAATTTAGGAGGTAATATTTATGAATAACACAGGGGAATTTTTTATTAACGAAATCAATAAGGTTGTACCTGAAGAACAGAGAGAAAATACTTCATATCAAAAATTTCTTCATGATTATTTCAAAGAAGAATTAAAGAAAGAACATGTAAAAATTTTTGTTGGCTTTAAAGAAATACTCGATACGGAAGTTGAAAGATACGGAGATGTCCTTTATAAATTTAAGACTACTGATTCCATACTGATGCATACAAAAACAGATTTGCTTGACACTATAAAGAATCTGAGTTCAGTACGGTTTATAGAACTGGATTATCCTGTTTCCCTCATAGTTCCTCCGGAACATGTGGAAGGACAGGGGCCATCTCAGGATACAGACTGGAATATGCGTCTTATAGGTGCTCCCTATGCATGGAATATGAATGCCACAGGACGTGGCGTTAAGCTCGGTATAATAGATACGGGAATAGACTACAATCATCCCTGTCTGAAAGAGAATGTAAAAGGTGGACATAACTTTGTAGATGACAGTAAAGATCCCTTTGATGATAACGGTCATGGCACACACTGTGCAGGTATTGCAGCAGCCTCGGGAGAAGCCAGCCTGACCGGAGTGGCCACAAGGGCTGATCTTTATGCGCTGAAGGTTTTAAGTGCCACCGGCGGCGGTCGTACGTCCGGTATCGTAGCAGCAATAGACTGGGCAGTGAGTAATGGCCTTCAGGTTTTAAGTATGAGTCTTGGAAGCCGTTTCCCTGCTTCTGCCATGCATGAAGCTCTTATTGCCGCTCATGAAAGAGGTCTCATACTTGTAGCAGCATCGGGCAATGAAATGATAGGGCCCGGATTTCCTGCTTTTTACAGAGAGGTTGTATCTGTAGGTGCAGTAGACAGAAATAAAAAACCTGCCAGTTTTACCAATCGTGACCCGGGAGTTGATATAGCAGCTCCCGGCGTAGGTGTTTATTCTTCAGTTCCGGGAGGTAAATTTGCTTCCTACAGCGGGACATCCATGGCCTGTCCTCATGTGAGCGGTGTCTTTTCCGTAATTCTCGGAGAAAGAAGAATGGAGAATGTGGAAGCAGAAAATCTCATCTATGATACTGCAGAAGATATAAAAAGACATTCCTGGGAGGTCGGCCGGGGACTTGTAAGAATTGATAATGGATTGAAGAGGTTATAAAGATATATGTGGTCCTGTTATAAAGGAAATAACTGCCATACATCGTGTGTTTGTGGCAGTCCTGCCCTGAAAGGTTCTCTGTTATGGTCTTATGATACAGGGGAGAAGATAAATGTTTCCCCTGTTATTACAGATAATATTCTTTACATTGTTACAGAAGAGGGAATTCTTCATGCACTGACAGGTGACGGGGGAAATTTACTCTGGAAATATAATGATACAGATGAAGGTAATACTGCAGTTGAAAAATTTCCTCCTCTTGTAATAGATGATACAGTTTATTTTACCGGTAAAAATGGCAATATTTATGCTCTGTCTTCCGAAAAGGGAGAAGTTAAATGGGTATATGAAACAGGGAGCGTAATAAATTCTTCTCCTGCAATACGGGGAGATATGTTGTATACAGGTACTCTGGATGGAAATATTTATGCTATTGATATGTCAGGAGGAAAGAAAAAATGGTCTTTCCATGCAGGAGGTATCTGTGTTTCATCTCCTGTAATATATGGAGGCATGATCTTTATCGGTTCTGATGACATATTTTATGTAATAGATATAGAGAGAGGAGAGAAAAGATGGGCCTATACACTGGAAAAACCTGTCTGTTCATCTCCTGCGATTTATAACGGAGCAATTTATGTGAGTGCCGGTTATATATACTGTCTTGAGATCATCAATGGTGCGAAAAGATGGATTGCAGAAGTAGAAGGTGAGCCTCTCACTGAAACCCCTGTTATTGCGGCTAATTCTATTTTTGTTCCTACGAGAGTATATATGAAAGAACTGGATAAAACCGTAGGTGTTCTTTATTCTCTTGAAGTCAATACTGCTGCCCGTCAGTGGGCATTTTTTTCCTGGGGAAGCATTACCGAACCTGCAGTGTCCGGGAATTTTATGTATGCAGGGAGCGGTGACGGAAAACTCTATGCCATTGACACAGGGTGCGGCCTTCAGAAGTGGGTTTATGATACAGCTTCGATTATTACTTCTTCACCTGTTGTTGGAGAAGGCTGTGTGTTCACTGTTACTAATAACGGTATGATTTATGCTATTATTTAAAATGTGATGGGGAGAATGTCCTTTAAAATGTGCTTTTTGCTATGCATGTTTTCATGGAAGTGCCTGCAAGTGAAGGGTGAAGAGTGAAAAGTGGTTGATGGAAATTTTACGGAAAGTGGTAAGTTTATGAAGCCAGATAACAATGTTAACAAAAATTTAAAGACTATTCTTTTTATATCTCTCGGATACAGTTACGGCATAACCTTAGACAAAAGTTCCTGTTATGTCCAGTTAGGGCTGCTTTATCTTGGCACGGTGTTGAAGCAGAAAGGCTATAAAGTAAGTCTCTTATACAGTGATTATCCCGATGTTGACGAAATAATTGAAAAAATAAAATCCCGTCATGTCGCTATGGTCGGATTTTATACCACTACGGAAAATATATATCGTTCCCTTAAATGTGCCGTTATGCTGAAAGAGCATTTCCCGGATTTAATCATTATGATGGGCGGCCCCCATGCGAGTGTTATGGATAAACACATACTCGAAACATATAAACATATTGATGTCATAGCAAGGGGAGAGGGAGAGAATACCGTAATTCAACTGGCAGAATATTATTTTGAAGGAAAAAATTCTCTTGAAGATATAAAAGGCATAAGTTATAGAAAAAATAATGACATTCTGCGAAACAGTGAAGGACCGTTTATAGATGATCTGGACAGTCTCGCCGTTCCCGACAGAGATTTACTGGAAGAGCCTTTGAGGAGCTTTGATATTATGTTTCCCAGGATAATAACAGGGAGGGGATGTCCCTTTAAATGCACCTTCTGTTATGAAGGTTTTCTGGGAAGTTCTTACAGGATGAGAAGTGCCGAACATGTTCTTGAGGAAGTGAAATATCTTCATAAAAGAGGAGACATAAGTTATCTCAGATTTCTCGATGACACATTCACAGTAAATCCTCAGAGAACTATGAAAATATGCAAAGGCCTGAGAGATATGTCGGAAGAGGGAACAAAGTTCGTATGGTTTGCAGAGGGGAGAGTCGATGTTCTCTCTAAATATCCCAGACTCCTTTATGCAATGAGCCTTGCCGGTCTTGCAGTGCTTCAGATTGGCGTTGAATGTGCAGAACAGCAGGTTCTGGATATGTATCAAAAAAATATAACACTTGAACAGATTGAAGAAGTAGTCAGAATGTGTGCTTCTGCATTGATACCTTCCGTATCCATAAATTTTATCATAGGAGGCCCTCTTGAAAGCAGAGACCTTTACGGAAAAAATCTGGATTTTGTAAGAAAACTTATGAAACTGGCACCGGGAAGATTGAATATAACTTCCACCCTTCTTGTGCCTTTCCCGGGAACAAAGATCATGAAAGAACCTGAAACATTCGGTCTTAATATTATAGACAATGAATGTATAACCGGCATGACGAACGATACATGTTTCTGTGAAAATGAATCTTTAAACTGCTGTGAAATAACAGGTATAAAGAGGGATTTTGACAGGGACGTATGGAAGATAATGGCTGAAATATCGAGAGACGTTCCGTATGATATGATTTCTCAGAATTTTTCTCTCAAATCGAGCGGTATAGAAACACCATGGGCAGCTCTTTTTTCAGATGATACGGGCGTAAGGAGGTTTTATAATCTGAAACTTCATAAGATAAATCTGTCTTTCAGTGAAGTGAAAGAAGATGAGCTTTTAAATTATTATCCTTCAAGAACCTATCCCTTATTCTATAACGAGGATAACAGTATTATTTTACATAAGGTTTACGGAAAAGAAATTCTTGATGATACAGGAAGTAGACTCTATGAACTTTCTTCCGGTAAAAGAACTTTTAGAGAAATTCTTCATATAGCGGAAGAGAAAATTTTTACAGATAGAGATTCTTCTTCAGTTTACGAAAAAGTCAAAAATTTTTATAGACTTATGGAAAAATTCTGTGCAATTATATTTCTTAAGATCTAGAAAATTACTGTAAGTTGCAGAATTTATAGGAAAATTATTTTTTGAGAAAAAGAAATTTTTCAAAGAATTTTTTTCACTCGTATGGCTTCGCTACGAGTGAATGATGATAACTGAATAGAATTTATATACTCTGCTCGCAATTTACCATTCACCGCTCACTACCCGCAGGCCCAGCCGAAAGCAAGTCTGTCTTTATGTTCTTTACACTGTGTTATATGGCCACATCCGGCATCACCGAACATATAGGGGAGATTTATTTCTGAATCCAGTTGAAAGACCATTTTCATTTTTTTATTGCATACAGGGCACGAAGGATATTCCACTCCCTGAATCCATGCAGGCCACCCTGAGAGTTTATCTCCCGATGTATGGGGATTGAGTTTTTCTTCATATTCTTCATAAAGAATTTCTTCTTCCGTTGATTTATATTTATGTAAATCTATGTAAAATTACAAAAATTTACAGCAATAACAACGTTACACCAAAAGAGTTTTATCCGAATTCATTATTATGTAAAAATT
>CALARM010000131.1 GCA_937888925.1 uncultured Synergistia bacterium
ACCCTCAGTCTCGTCATCAATTTATTTGCATGATAGTTATTATAATTACCTGATGTGTCAGGCACTACATCATATACATCATATGGGGAGTCTGAAGTATAGTCATAAAATTTATAATCTATCTGGAAGTCGCTGTTGTCGTTGAATACATATCTTAAACCCAGACCGGGGATAAGCTGAGACCATTTTACATCTTTTCCTGTTTCATTTATTCCGCTGCATTTTACATATTCCACATAGCCCTGCACACTGAATTTATCAGTAATATCGTACGTTATACCGCCATTTAAAAAATAGTAGGAAATATCTACTCTGTAATCTTTTGTTTCATAATCACGGCTGAAATTGTGATAATCAAAATAGCCCCATGTATGAAATTTTTCAAAACCATATTTTCCTCCTACTTCAACAGTATATTCTTTCCCTTTTGCCGGATCGTTTACAGTAAAGAAATGATCCAGATTTCCGTAGATATTAGTTCCCATTGTATCTGCTACAGGATTGCCTGTAAGAAAATCATATTTCTGGAATGAGTCTTCATTGTCTGTAATTGCAGTAGGTTTTACCTGCTGAAAATATGTAAAATCTGTATATATAATTCCCGAATCTTTTTCTCCGAATTTCCAGTTCAGACCCAGATCTATTGATATTCTATTCGGTCTTGTTCTTGAAAATCTTCTTCCGTTACAGGCAAAGGTACCTTCTTTCCATCCCCATTCCTCATGATGAGAGCCATTGTCATTATATACTTTTTCCCAGTGTTCATGATAACCGAAAGGATCATAATTCGGTTCAATCCTGACGAATTCCCCGTAAAAACTTAAAGAAGAAAGTTTTACTTTTACTCCTCCATTCAAAAAGCTGCCTCTGTATCCGTTTTTACCATCAAGTAGATTCGAGTCAAATACTGTCTGATTGAATTCTCCGTAAATTTTTATTTTATCTTCCGGCCAGCTATAAGATCCTTTAAGACCGTAGTAAATTGTATCTTTGGGAGGATTTTTCAGGTTTTTATTAGTTCCTAGAGAAGGATTTGATGCATAATCTTCATAAAGTCTTAATAATGCTCCTTCTATATGAGCCTTCCCTTCAAGGAAATCGCTGCCTGCCCAGAAACCCTGAAGATAGTTATCATACTGGCCGGGCAGACTTTTACCGTAAAGCATAAGACTATAAACACCATCTCCGTTGTTATAAGGTACTGCCAGTTCATATCTGAATTTAACCGGTACTCCTGTTGTATCAGATGTTCTTAAAACATTCAAATTTCTTGCCATAAAGATTTCCATATCTATTTTTTTATAAAGGGTTCCACAAATATCTATGCCGTTCATTGGCATAATATCTTTTCCTCCATAACCGATATTATTTCTCAAACCGTAGAAAAGATTTCGGGAGACTTTTTTTACGTTATAATCTCCAAACTTACCGGTAAAATCCCAATCTCCGTCCGTATCAAACCAGAGTGTGGCAAGATCTGCCTGAAATTTATAAATACTTACTATCTGCCCTGATGAATTGTAGGAAGGAACAAGGCCCCATTGATCTATAAGTCCCTGTTCTCCGAAAGCACTGTATGCTGAAAAATCTCCTCCTCCTTTTATTTTATCCGTGATTTTTGCAGAAACTGTAAGATTGAGTTGAGACATAAGAGCAGACCCTTGAAATAACCGGCTACCACCGTTAGGGCCATTGTAGCGGTCTCTGTCAAATATAACGGATGGCCCGCGCTCAAAGTCCAGTTTCTCCGGAAAAGGGTTGCCGAAACTTTTTGTATTGTCAGCATCGGGAGAATAGCCCATCGTTACTGCAGTAGTGTTAAAGTTTCCGCTTATTTTTACTCTCTCAAGTTCCTTTACTCTTGATGTTATTTTTCCTATAGATTCTTCTATATTTGACACTCTTATTCCGAGTGAGTCCAGTTCCTTGTGAAATTCTTCAGTCAGCTTATTTATTGTTTCAAGATCATTCTTTGTTGCATAAACGGATAGATCGGGCATCTGCGGAACAGAAGCTTCTAACTGTTCTATTCGGGCAATTATTCTCGCTACAGCCATGGCCATTTCATATCTTGTTACAGGTCTGTCTCCCTTGAAATAACCGTCAGGATAACCTTCTACAAGTCCTTTCTCCTGAAGCATTTCTACAGCATCATAAGCCCAGTGATTCTGAGGTATGTCATTGAATGGATTGGCTGCCAGAGGAAGGGATAAACATAGTAAGATAATTACCACGAATATTATTTTATACATTTCTATAACCTCCTTATAATAATCTCTTGAATAAATAATTAGACAGATATAGTTTAAAACCTTTTTGTATTATAGTATTTCATAAATTACTGAGAAAATTAAACCTGAAACGCATAACCTAACCCCCAATTTTAACTGAAATATTAAAAAACTATAATTACTATTAATTTTTTTATAATATCGCCGATAATGTTACTGTAGTTGAAAAATACTCTGATTATAGGGAAGGGGAGACCAATATGATACAAAATATTAAAATCAGCTATAAACTTATTATCTGCTTCGTAATTCTGAATTTGATTTTATTTATTATCGGTTATATAGGTGCTATTAATATACAAAAAATTAATGACCGTTCTGTGAATTTATATGAGCATAGAACTGTGCCTATAAGAGAATCTGTAGAAATAATCCAGGCTTTTTTAAGAATTCGTATTAATATAAGGGATATGATAAGATTAAGCAGTGATCCTGAAATAATGGCAAAAAAAGAAAAAAGGGTAAAGGAACTCTATGAAACAGTCGAGAAAAGTATGGATGCCTATGAACAGGCTGTTCTGACAGAAGAGGAGAAAAAGGATTTACAGGACTTCAGGAACGGTTTTGAATTATACTATAAACAGGCAGAGATTATGATGGATTTAGCGAGACAGCAGAAAGTCAAAGAAGCCTATGGTGTTGTCGATGGAGATGCAGATAAAATAAATGAAGATGCCCAGGATGCTCTCAGAAAGATGGTGGAATATAATAAGGCTAAAGCTGCAGAAATGGCACAGAATAATAAAGATTTAATGAAAAAATCTGTTAATACAATGATCTTTTATGTTATATTCGGATTTCTGGCAGGTATTATTTTTACTATTATATTGATAAAAAATATTTCCGGTATAATTAATAGTTTATTAAATGAAACAAAATATCTTGCTACTTCTGTCAGAGATGGTAAGCTTAAAATAAGAGGAGATATTAATAAAATCGATTTCGAATTCAGGCCAATCGTAAAAGGAATTAATGAAATTATTGATATTCTGGAAGAGATTATGAGAAAAATAACTTCCAGCACGAATTCTTTTATTTCTGAGGCAGCTAATCTGAAGTCCATATCTACTATAATGTCCCGGAATGCAGATGAGTTGTCAAATCAGTCTAAAAGTGCTTCTTCCGGTGCGGAAGAAATATCCAGAAATATAGATAATATAGCTTCTGCTTCCGAGGAATTAAGTACAAATCTGACTGTTGTTGCCACATCCATGGAAGAAATGTCAAAAAGTATTCTGGAAATTGCAAAAAGCACCGAGGAATCTAAAGATATTGCCAGTAAAGCTTCCAACATAGTAAGTAAATCAAAAGCAAATACAGAGATTCTCGGAGAACATGCGAAAGAAATCAGTAAAGTAATAGATTTGATTACAGATATAGCAGAACAGACAAATTTACTGGCTCTGAACGCTACAATAGAAGCTGCCAGAGCAGGAGAAGCAGGGAAAGGATTTGCCGTAGTGGCAAATGAAGTAAAAGAGCTTGCAAAGCAAACAGGCACATCAGCAAGCAGCACGAGAACAAAGATTGACGCTATCTACGGAAGTATACAGAAGACAATGAAATTTATGGATGACGTATTCCAGGTTGTTCAGCAGATTAACGGTATAGCAACAATTATTTCCTCTTCCGTGGAAGAACAGAGTATTACCAGCAGAGAAATTACACAGAATATAAGTCAGGCAGCACTGGCGTCCAATGATGTATCGGAGAGCGTGAGTAAAGCATCCAGTACACTTAAAAATGTAACATATAATGTTATAGCTGCTTCAGAAGCTGCAGATAATACAGCCAATGAAGCAGGTAATACTAAAAAATCTTCGGAAAATTTATCTGACCTTTGCAGTAATTTAAATAAATTGTTAAGTCATTACAGTGAACAGTGACCAGTGACCAGTGAACAGTGACCGGTGAACAGTGACCGGTGAACAGTGACCGGTGAACCATACAGAGTTAAGGTAATGAAATATCTATAATATTACCTGTATTTTCACTAACATTCTCCAGAGAACAAACAGGCATATAAAGTATTCCGGCTGATTCTACAGATTTTGCTTCTTCCTTTAATATTATTCCCATTTCTTCAATATCTTTTGCAGGAATATATATGCAATCTTTGTATATAAAAGATTTTTTATAAAAAGATATGTCATTTACGAATATTGACGGGTAATAAAAATTTATATTTTTATCATTTCTTATCATTTTCAGGGAAAAATCTTTCATAAGATATTCCAATGGAATAAAAGCCTCTTTGCCTGTAACGGAATATCTGTAAATAATGCCTGCAAAGATTAATTCTTTTTTATTATAATCATGGATAAAATTTATACCTGTTTCTTCAGAAAAAAACCTGAGTGATATAAGTCCTGTATCATTTATTAATATAATTTTGTTTTCTGCTGGCTTGTGGTTAAAATAAATGGATTTTGTATCTTTTTTGCTATATTTTTCCGATATTAATTCATCAATAGCAAGGACTTTTAGCTTCACTTCTTTGAGTATTTCTGTCAGTGCTTCCGGTGTATCACTGCATGTATCGTGGAATGCTGCCACACCTCCTTTTAATGATTCATAATTAAATCTGTCTATAATCCAGGATTTTCCCAGATTACGCCAGTCCTCACTATCTATCTGCCAGAGAATAAGTTCTTTACCTGAATCGTAAATAAGTCGTTCCACTGAATCGTTATACTCACCCCAGGGAGGCCGGATATATTTAATGTCATAGTTATACCCCAGAGCATTATTTACTGCTTTTTCTGTCATAGCAAGCTCTTTTAATATTGTATCGTGATTTGATTTTTTCATATTTATATGGTTATATGTATGATTCCCGACAGTATGACCTTCTCTGACAATTCTTTTTATAATCTCCGGGTATGCAGTTACTCTGGTGCCTTTTACAAAAAATGTTGCCTTTATATTATTTTCTTTCAGTATATCCAGTATGCGAGGAGTAATATTCGGATCAGGGCCATCGTCAAAAGTGATGGCTATTTTACCCGGAAATGTATCGTAAAAGGAGATCCCACAACGAACGTCAGCCATAGAATTACTGCTTAAGCTTATAATTATTATAATTAGAAAAAATATATATTTCATAATCCGTGATGCGTGATGCGTGATGCGTATAAAGAAACGTTACGCATTACGCATTACGATTACTTAAAATACTTTGCCGAACGTTCCCCATTGAATAACAAAACGACCTTTTGTATTAAATTTCTGCACCCTGTTATTCCCTGAGTCTGCTACATAAACATATCTTTCATCAGTTCCCATAGATATACCGTTTGGACCTGCAAGTTCTCCCGAATTAATTCCGTAAGTTCCCCAGGTGGATATTTTTTTCCCTTCAGGAGATAATTTTATCACACATGACTTTCCTAAATCTGTAACAAAAACATTTCCTTTACTATCTATAGCAATATCTACAGGGGATAAAAAGAGATTTTTATCAGAACCTTCTCCGCCCCAGTTTGCCTGATACTGACCTTCACAGTTAAATTTTACTACCCTGCCGTTTCCTGCATCACATACATAAATATTCCTGTATTTATCTACTGTAACACCACGGGGGGCTGAAAACTGACCTATTCCTCTCCCTTTTACACCCCATGACGTTATAAATTTTCCTTCGGAAGTAAATTTCTGTACCCTGTTATTTTCCGTATCCACTACTGCTACTTCTCCTTCTCTATCAACAGTTATACCCTGTGGAAATCTGAAATCTCCCGAACTTTTTCCTGATTTGCCCCATGTTAGCATAAAAGTGCCGTCATGTTTGAATTTTTGTATTCTGTGATTATTTGTATCTGTAACATAAATATTTTTATCTTTATCGGCAGCAATATGAGAAGGTCTGTCAAAACAGCCTTCCCCTGTACCCTGTTCACCCCACTGTATAATGAATTTACCTGTATCGCTGAATTTCTGTATTCTGCCATTACCGCAATCTACAACATATATATTGCCGCTCCCCACTACTTCTATACCTACGGGATTATTAAACAATCCTCCGCCGCGGTTGTTGTAGTTATAAGCCAGAATTATGACAGCCATAGATATAAAGAAGACCAGAGTAAATAAAAAATATTTTTTCATAAATATAAACCTCCTTATTTTCAGTGAGCAGTTACCAGTAATCAGTAATCAGTTATTCTACTATAATTACTTCACTGGTAACTGCTCACTGCTCACTGATTATTTATTATCCTTAAAACCAAGAGACGATAGTACCCTGGAAATTCCTGTTTTCTTCTTTTCCTCTGTTTTTTTCTTTATTATCTTCATATATTCCATAAGTTCTGTTTTTATAAGAGGATTTTCTGTATTTGCAATATAATCTTCAAGTTTTGTCAGGCCATGTTCCAGCATATCTCCTCTGTAACAGACTTCGAGGAAAGATTTATAATATTTTAATTCATCTCTGTTAAGATTTATAGCTATTTCAATATGTTCTATTCCGTCCGTATATTTACCTTCCAGCATATATATCTGTCCCAGATACCATTCTGCTTCAGGCTGGTTTTTATTATAACGAATAGATTTTATCAGTTCCTGCTGTGCTACATCCGGTTTCCCGAATTTGAAATAAAGACTGCCCAGGAGGAAATAATATTCACCTTCCTGGGGAGCAAGAAATATGGCTTTTTTATAGGCCTGTATTGCCATATTAAGTTTTTTTGCTTTTTCATAAACCTGTCCCAGTATTGCAAATCCACGGGCATTTTTAGGATCATACATTACGGCTCTTTCAAGATATCTGGTGGCATAATCCAGATTTTCCATAATTAAATAACATTCCCCTATACCTCTGTTTGCTTCTGCCATTTTAAGATCAGCCCTGAGAGCTTCTTCGAAATATTTAAAAGCATGATTTACATTTTTCAATTTAATATAAATTGTTCCCATATCACAGTAGGTATCTGCAAGAAGAGCCGGGTCATTATTAGCGCTCTGTTTTGCAATATTAATGACCTTTTCGAAAGCACCGAGGGATTCCTGATAAAGACCTTTTTGAAGATAGGCTTTACCGAGATAGCTATAGGCAAGCTGGTTGTTTTGCTCCAGACTGATAGATTTTTCATATTCTCTTATGGCCAGATTGGTCATGCCCTGCTGGGCATAGGCTTTTCCACGCAGATTATAATTAAGGGCAGAATTGGGGTCCATCTCTATCGCTTTCCCAAGTTCTTTTATGGCTTCTCCTATATTACCCTGTGCTTCAAGGGCTACCCCCATAGCTCTTCTTATATCAGGGCCATCTATGCCGAGCCTTATTACCTTTCTTAATTCTTCTATGGCAGGGCCATGCTGGTTTAAAAATATACAGGTCATAGCCAGGTCTTTTCGCTTTTTAGGGCTCAGGGGATCGGTGAGAACTGCTGACTGAAAATGTCTCAGACTGTCGGCAAGTCTGTTCTTTTTTACATATAAATGACCGAGTATACTGTGACTGTCAGAATCATTGTAATTCAATGAAAAAGCTGCTTCCAGTTCGGATATGGCGGCATCTATCATATTTTTTTTATAATAAATTAATCCCAGTTTACCATGACCTTCTGCATGGTTACAGTCCAGTTGTATAACCCTTTTGTATTCTTCAAGGGCAAAATCATATTTTTCCAGTAAAAAATAAAGGGAAGCAAGTCTGTAATGGGAAATTACATTATTCGGATCCAGAAATATGGATTCTTCATATTCTTTTTCTGCAAAATTATATTTTTTAATTTTACTATAAAGATAACCGAGTTCACAGTGAGCCTTTGGATCATCACTTCCGTATTCAAAGCTCTTTTCGAAACATTTTATGGCATCATCATCTTTTCCCAGTTGAAGATAAAGAAAACCCAGGGCATTCCATGCTTTGCAATCTTCGGGATTCTTTAAAATAATCCTGTTATACTGGCCTATTGCGTCTCCCGTATAACCCTGTTTCGCATAAAGATCTCCCAGATCCAGGCAGATTTGAATATTATCGGGCTCCATTACCTGTGCTTTTTTTAATGTGAGTATAGCCTTTGTAAATTCTTTCTTTTCCACATACAGATCTGCCATAAGGGAAAACATCTCAAAATCCTGCTCACCTTTTTCCATTGCCAGTTCGAGTTTTTCCAGAGCCATATCTACTTTTTGCAGGGTTGCATAAATAACCCCCAGTTCTCTCAGGGCAGATCTGTTACCGTAATCATGTTTTAAAATATCGTTATAACATTTTATGGCATTATCAAGTTTTCCCTGCCTTGTATAAATAAGAGCCAGTTTAAAATAGGCTTCGGTTAATTTCGGATTTATTTCCAGAGCCTGTTCATATTCGGTAATTGCCAGATCAGGTTTACCTTCTTCCAGTAATTCATTTCCTTTTTTTAAGTGAGCAAGGGGGTCCTTCGGGGGAGGTTTGGGAGGAGGCGGTTTCGGAACAGTTACTACAGGAGAAGCATAGGATGGCAGTTCCACAGGTTTTTCAGCAGGTTTTTTCTCTTCTGTTTTAGCAGGTTTTTTCTCTTCAGTTTTTTTAGCAGGTTTTTTGTCATCCGGTTTTTTAGATTTTTTCTCTTTTTTTCTTCCCGGTAACTTTTCTCCGCAGGCAAGGCAGTATTCTTCTTTTTCAGCATTTTCGTATTTACATTTCGGACAGAGTTTTTCATCACTTTTTACTTCTTCTTCGTCATCATCAAAATCTACCTGTTCAAACCACCATTTACTGTCATGTTTTTCAAAAAGAATTTCGTGATCAGACATTCTTTTCTGAAGCTGCTGTTCCTGTCTTAACTTTGACTGGGCAAAAGCATCCCATTGAGAAGCATAATTACCTTTATTCGCTCCTGCTGTATCTCGTCCAAGAAGTTCATCTAAAAATTCTCCTGCAGTTTGAAACCTGTCATCAGGATTTTTCTCAAGGGCTTTTAATATGGCTTTTTCAATTCTCTTCGGTATTTCCGGATTATGCTGTGACGGGCTGGGGGGACGTGATTCTATATGCTGTTTGATTAATACGGGAATACTTGTTGCTTCAAAAGGTAATTTCTGTGTGAGCATCTGATATAAAATAACACCTACGGAATAAATGTCAGATCTCCTGTCTGCATGGAGACCCTGTGCCTGTTCCGGAGAAAAATAGGTAAGAGTGCCGAATATTTCACCTGCCATGGTGAGATTATGAACACCTTCAAGACAGGCGAGACCGAAATCCATAACTTTTACTATATTTAATCTTGTTATCATTATGTTTTCAGGTTTTATATCTCTGTGGACAATATTCTGACTGTGGGCATAATCAAGGGCCTGACATACAGGTGTTATAAGTGTTATACCTTCTTCTATCTCAAGAGGTTTACCCTTTTTTTCCATATAATCCCATAGAGTAGTTTCTCCGTCAAGATATTCCATTACTATATAAGGGACACCGCTACTTTCTTCACCTATATCATAAATACTTACTATATTGGGATGTATAAGACGGGATGCAAGTTTTGCTTCCTGAAGAAATCTCGTAACAGCTTCTTTGCTGCGGGCAAGTTTCGGAGGAAGGACTTTTACTGCTACATCTCTTTCCAGAATAGGATCCTTACCTTTATAAACTATTGCCATTCCACCGCGGCCAATTTCCTCTATTATTTCATAACGACCTATATTGGTTGCCATAATTCACCCTGTTCGTGACGCGT
>CALARM010000132.1 GCA_937888925.1 uncultured Synergistia bacterium
CGCTCTTATATAAGATGCGGCAAATATTTCTGACAGTATTGAGCCGGAAAAGGTAATTTCTTTCGAATTTCCTCTGAGAAAAGTTATGATTATGGTTTCTGTCTTAATATTATTTACAGGTTTATATTTTATTCCATGTAAATCTTTTTCTGATAAAGATGGAGAGAATGTTAAGAATTTAATTAAAGAAAAAGGTAGAGAACTGGAGCAGTTCAGTGAAGAAATAAAAGGATCATTTGATAAAACCGGATTAAATAAAGAATTATCTGAAGATATTAAAGAACTTGCAAAGAAAATGCAGAGCGAAGATGTTACAAAAAAACAGGCCCTTATGGATATTTCATCACTGGAAAAGCACTGGAAAGAAAGACAGAATAAAGATATGTTAAAGGATATACTGAAAAAATGCCTTACACCTGATATGAACATTGCCGGTGTAGAAACTTCTGAAGATATGCTTAAATCTATGGCACGTAAAGCGGCAAGAGGGAATTTGTCCGATAAAGAAAAAGCGGAAATGGCAAAAAAATTAGATGAAGCATTGAAAAATATGAAGAATAGTTCTCTTAAGGATGAGTTACAGAATCTTTCTAAAGCACTGAAGAGCGGAAATAATAAGGAAATAAGTCAGGCCTGTGAAAAGATAGCTCAGAAAAATCTGGAATATAAACATAACAGAAAGGACATGACTGATAAGATCTGTTCAAAACTTCAGAACTGCCAGAAAGACATAGCCAGAGAAGGCAGCCAGAAAGATACTGATATGGCCGGTAAGGGAGAATTTAAGGAGAGTTCTTTTAAAGATGGCTTTTCTCAAAATCCCACTGAAATACCTGTGAAAAAGGTTTCCGCCGATAGCAAGGGACATGGTGATTTTGGTAAGGGAAGCACAAATGAAGAGAAAAAAGGTGAACCTGTAGCAAAAAAACCTTTTTACGACAGGAAATCTGATAGCACTTCTGATAAGACAGAAATCTTTATTAAACATTATATGGAAGAAAGGGTAAATACTGAACAGAAAGAAACACTGGTTTCAGGAAAAACAGGTGATGGCAAAACAGCAGGCAGTGAACCTGTAATCGGAGCTCCTTCAGGAGAAGGCGGTGCTTATAAGCCCTATAAAAAAGTTTTGACTGAATATAAAGATGAAGCAGAGAAAAGTCTTAATAAAGAAAAGATACCTAAAGGATATAAAGCTGTGGTAAGGCAGTATTTTGATACAGTGATCAGTGAAAAGTGAAGGGTGAAGAGTGAAAAGTGAAGGGTGAAGAGTGAAAAGTAGGGGCGATCCCCCTGTGGTCGCCCAGTACCGGTAAAACACGCATCACGCATTACGCATCACGAACCACACGTGCGGTAATTTATAACTGGTAACTGGTAACTGATATTGACTGGTAACTAACTGGTAACTGGTCACTGGTCACTGGTCACTGATAACTGTAAAATCCGGGAGATGAATTATACAATACATGGACGAACATATAGAAGCTAAAATAAATCATTTCAGAGAGTCTGTTCGGAAATTACAGCAAGAGATAGGGAAATTAATTGTAGGTAATTCGGATATAATAGAAGGGGTTATATTCTGTCTGCTTGCCAGAGGACATGCATTGCTCGAAGGAGTTCCGGGCCTAGGGAAAACTCTGCTTGTAAAGACTATGAGTCAGGTACTGGATATTTCTTTTTCCCGTATTCAGTTTACTCCCGATCTTATGCCTGCAGATATAATAGGTACCAATATTGTAGGTGAAGATCACCAGGGACATCGTTCTTTTCAGTTTCATAAGGGGCCGGTATTTGCCAATATATTACTGGCAGATGAGATTAATCGTGCCACTCCCAAGACTCAATCGGCACTATTAGAAGCCATGCAGGAAAAAACTGTTACGTGTACAGGAGTAAAACACACTCTTCCTGAACCTTTTCTTGTACTTGCCACTCAGAATCCTATAGAAATGGAGGGTACTTACCCTCTTCCAGAGGCACAGTTAGACAGATTTCTTTTTAAACTCATAGTTAACTTTCCATCACTTGATGAACTGGTGGAAATAATAAGGAGAACTACCGGTAAAGATGAACTTTCACCGGAAAAAATCCTCCATGGTAATGAAATAATTGAAATGAGAAACCTTGTAAGGGAAGTTATCCTATCGGAAAAAATTGAACAGTATGTGGGAAAATTAATCCTTGCCACTCATCCTGGCAGTCCCTGTGCAGCGGAAAAGACAAACAGATATGTCCTGTACGGTTCAAGCCCCAGAGGTGCCCAGGCCATTATACTTACAGCCAAAATAAGAGCTCTTCTGGATAACAGATATAATGTCAGTTTTTCCGATGTTAAAAGTGTTGCCCGTCCTTCACTCAGACACAGGATAATATTGAATTTTGAAGGACAGGCTGAAGGTATCAGGACAGACGATATAATAGAGCAAATCCTTTTAGAAATTTTAGAGTAAGGAACATTCGCGTCACGCGTTACGAAAAGGATATAATATGTATAAATATCTATATTTTTTGATAATAATAATCTTTACCATGACATGTCCTGTTATGTCCCTGAGTCAGACACTGCAGGACCCTTCTCGTTTTGAAAAAGATATTATTCTGGAAGTATATCCTGGTTTTGAAGGATATTATAAATTTCAGAAATGGTTTCCTGTTACTGTTGTGGCGAGGAATAACGGAGCCTATTTTAAAGGTGATCTGGTCATAAAAAGCGTTACTTATGGCAATCAGATTCCAATTATTTCAAAGAAATATATTGAATTGCCGGCAAATACACCGAAGAAAATTCAGATGTACCTGTCTCCTGAATTTTCTTCTCAATGGCAGGATAAAGTTCTTGTAGAACTTGTAGATACAGGAGGCAAATTATGTGCTTCAAGGACTGAACCTATTAAACAGTTAACTCAGGAACAGACACTTCTTCTGGTTCTTTCAGGGGATAAATCGGGACTGAACTATTTAAACGGCCCTCAGACAAATCTGTGGCATCAAAGTAATTTAATGGTTTTATATCCTGATAGCGCCAATCTTCCCCGTGAATGGATTGGTTATGAAAGTGTGGATATAATGATTATCAATAATTTTTCCATTAATGATAGTCTGGATGAACTTCAGAGGAAATCTCTTGCCGAGTGGGTTCAGGCCGGAGGTAAATTGCTTGTTTCTTCCTGCGGAAATCCTGTGGAATTTTCAAATACTTTTTTAGAAGAAGCTCTGCCAGTAGTATTTCAATCAAATGTCCTTCTACCTTCTATTGATTCTATGACCGGTTATGCCGGAGCCGCATTGAATATCGAACCTCCCGGTATTTCCATAATAAAATCTTCAGCTAAAACAGGATGTAAAAATAATGTTGTTATTGAAGAACAGAATATTCCTGTTATAACGACTTCTTATTCCGGTCTAGGAAAAATTACCTTTCTTACTTTTGATATATCTAAAGAACCATTTAAAAACTGGAACTGGAAAATGAAATTCTG
>CALARM010000133.1 GCA_937888925.1 uncultured Synergistia bacterium
CAAATTATTTTTCTTCGTAAGAGCCTGTCAGGCAGAAGCTGATAAAATGGTTACAAACTTATTTGGAGCGGTAATTAGACAATATCGATTATAAAAATCATATCAGGTTTATCTTTAATAATATTTTCCGGCTCTTTTTTCCACAGGTGTATATATGCCCTTGCAGGAAATCCTGTAAATTCCAGTTTGAGGTCTTCTTTATTATGACACAGAGTATTACCGCCGCCCGGATAGCCGCAGTCAGGTGCACAGTAGAGATGCTGGTGTATATATGCAGGTCTGGCTGTTTTGTTACAGTAAAAAATATTTTTTGATTTTCCGGGCATAATATATAGATAATTAAATTCGGAAACCTCCCGGTAACTGTATGCGTTCATCTGAAAGTTACCCATTACATTTCACGACTATATCATAGAGAGTTTTACTCAATTCTTCTATACCATAAGGTTTGAGAATAACTGCACTGAAGCCATATTTTTTATAATCTGCCATGACGGGATCACTGGAATAACCACTGGATACTATGGCTTTAATATCAGGATCCATTTCCCTGAGTTTTTCTATTGCTTCTTTCCCGCCCATTCCTCGGGGGATTGTTAAATCTATTATTACTGCATCGAAGGGCTTCCCTTCTTCTTTTGCCTGCCTGTATAATTTAATTGCTTCTTCTCCGTCTTCTGTCATGGTAAAATCATATTTTAATCTTTCCAGTATTATTTCCAGTACTTCTCGTAACATTTCATCATCATCCATGACAAGAATTTTGCCTTTCCCCTCCAGAATGCCTTCTTTAAATGATTGCTCCGGGAATGGAGCATCTTCCGACACAGGGAGAAAGAATGTGAAAGTTGTTCCTTTATCTGCAATTGAGTCAGCCACTATATGGCCCGAGTGATTTCTGATTATGGAATAGGCTATAGTTAATCCCAGACCGGAGCTTCCTGGTTTTGTAGTGAAATAGGGATCAAATATCTTCTGTAAATATTTTTCATCTATCCCGCATCCCTGATCCTTTATAGATATCTTTACATATCCTCCTCCTTTGAGATTGAATATATTTTTTTCATCAAGTAACATATTTTCTCCTGAAATTGATATGGTTCCTCCATTCATGGACTGTTCCGCATTTAAAACCAGATTCTGAATTACCTGGCTTATCTGCCCTTCATCAATAGAAACAGGCCATAAATCTCCGGGAAAACAAAATTCACATGTACTTTTTGTGCCTATAAGAGCGAAATCTGCCGATTCTTTTATCACATCAGATATAATACCTGTTTTCTTTACAGGCAATCCTCCTTTGGCAAAGGTAAGGAGTTGATATGTGAGATCCTTTGCTCTTAATGATGCTTTTTCGACATTGGCAAGTATATCAAAGAGTTTAGCTTTTTCATCATTTTCCAGCATTACTCTTCCGATACTGATACTGGCCAGAACGGAGGTAAGTATATTATTGAAATCATGGGCAATACCACCTGCCAGTAAGCCAAGGGATTCAAGTTTTTCAATCTTAAGCAGTTCTTCTTCCCATTTCTTTTTTTCTGTAATATCATTCAGAAATACAAGAACAGCCGCCTCCCCGTCCCAGTTAATCATTGCACAGCTGAGCTGTACATGTCTTGTATTTCCCTCTCTGTCATAAAATCTGAAGGTATAATTATCAGGTACTTTTTCTCCTTTTAAACGTTTGTAATGGTAATTTCTCACCATTTCTCTGTCATCTTTATGAATAAATTCGAAGAAGGATTTTTGTGATATATCTTCTATATATCCTGTGGCTTTAAGGAACCTGGGGTTTGCAAATATAATTTTTTCCTTCCTGATAACCAAAATGCCTTCATTGGCGTTTTCAAAGAGGATGCGGTATTTTTCTTCTGATTTCCTTAAAGCCTCTTCTGCAAGTTTTTTTTCTCTTCTTATTTCTGCTTCTTGTAATTCACGTTTAATAGCAGGAACGAGTCTGGTCAGATTATCTTTCATTACATAATCATGAGCACCGGATTTCATTATCTCTACTGCCAGATTTTCCCCTATGGTGCCGGAAACCATAATAAAAGGAATGTCATATCCTTTTTCTTTTATCATATTTAAAACAGAAAGGCCGTTAAAGCCCGGTAAAGAATAGTCTGAAATAATAATATCCCATCTGTTGCTCTCAAGAGCTTTTTCCAGAGAAGTCAGAGAAGAAACATATTCAAAGTCCACTTTATAACCTGACCTGGAAATTTCTCGTGCCAGAAGTACGGCATCATCTTCACAATCGTCAATAATTAATACGGTAAGTTCTTTATTCATTTTAATCCTTTTGATCTATTGATTAGTTTTACAACTTATTATATCATAGTACTGTGTGAATTTTAAAGCTACAAATTGATATTGTTTGTTTCATATATTACTTAAGTGAGCATAAATAAAATAGTGAAGAGTGAATGGAAACAGGTTTTACTAAATATTAATGCTCACCCTTTAGTGCTGGATTGTCCTCGCGTCACGCGTCACGCGTCACGCGTCACGATTTATAAACTGAGAGGATTTCGATGAATGAAGAATTTTTTTCATATCTTTACACCTCCCCCTGATGCAGAAATGATTACCGACCCCGATAAAGTGAAATCTCAATATAAATACTGGCGTACAAGACAGCTTTATTCAACCTTTATAGGGTACGCAGTATTTTATTTTGTAAGAAAAAATATTCCTCTCGCTCTTCCTGTTATGGAAAACACTCTCGGTATTTCCAAAGCCAGTCTCGGACTTTTTCTGACTCTCCATGATCTGCTCTACGGAGTAGCAAAATTTTTAAACGGTATTCTCGGCGACAGAGCCAATCCGCGATACTTTATGGCTGTAGGATTATTATTATCTGCCATTATGAATATCCTATTCGGCCTCAGCACGGGACTGTACACTATGGGAGTCGTATGGATGTTAAACGGATGGTTTCAGGGCATGGGATTCCCTCCATGTGCAAGGATTTTATCACACTGGTTCGGTCAAAAAGAAAGAGGCACTAAATGGGCTATATGGAATACTTCCCATCAGGTAGGTGCTGCTATTATCCTCGTATTTGCAGGATATCTTGCAAAATACTACGGATGGCAGTCATGTTTTTTTGTACCTGCCGTTATATCTATAGCTGTTGCAATTTTCCTTGCTGAGAGACTCAGGGATACTCCCGGCTCTCTTGGCCTGCCTCCGGTAGAAGTTTATACTGCGCCGACTGATGAAGAGTTTTTACTGAGACTCAGAACAGGTTATCTCGATGTACCTTTCGGAAAAGAAGAGACTTCAGAGAAAAAAGAACCGGGTAAAGAAGAGGACGAAATCCCTTTTAAAGAATTTCTTATGAAATATGTATTTTCAAATGTTTATATATGGATTATATGTTTTGCCAATTTTTTTGTTTATGTTATAAGATATATCTTTATGAACTGGGCTCCTACATTCCTGAATGAAATGAGGGGGATTTCACTGGTACAGGCAGG
>CALARM010000134.1 GCA_937888925.1 uncultured Synergistia bacterium
TCATATAATCGGAAAATACAAGGAATGTGCCTCCATAGGGGATAATACCACCGTTCAGTGCCATACCGTTCATTATACTCCCCATGCCATGTTCTCTTATGCCGAAATGCATATTTCTTCCTGAAAAATCGCCTTTTTTCAATGGTGCAAATCCATCGAGATAGGTATTGTTTGACGGATGAAGGTCTGCAGATCCTCCGAGAATATTTCCCACTTTTTTTGCCAGTACATTAAGTACTTTACCTGAAGAAGCTCTTGTTGCCAGAGAGGTACCTTCTTTAAATTCAGGAAGATCTTTATTCCACCCTGCAGGTAATGTACCGCTCATCCATTCTTTAAATTGTGCAGACAGATCTTTATATTCACTGTCATATTTTTTCATCATATTCTGCCAGTCTTTTTCGGATTTTTCTCCATTTTTTACTGCTTCCCTGTAATGACTGAGAACATCGGCAGGTATATAAAATGTTTCTTCCGGCCAGTTAAAAACTTTACGGGTAAGAGCTATCTCTTCAGCGCCCAGCGGCTCGCCATGTACTTTCGATTTCCCGGACCTGTTAGGACTTCCGTAACCTATAATGGTTTTTGCCATTATAATAGACGGCCTTTCTTTTTCTTCTCTGGCTTTATTTATGGCATTTATTATCTCTTCATGATCATGGCCGTTAACATGCTGGACAAACCATCCGTATGCTTCAAACCTTTTCCCTCTGTCTTCCGTGAATGCAAGGTCTGTGCTTCCGTCAATTGTTATTCCATTGTCATCGTAAACGTATATTAATTCATTGAGCCCCAGATGACCTGCAAGAGATGCAGCTTCATGGGTTACTCCTTCCATTAAATCTCCGTCACTTACAATGGCATATATCTTATAGTCCACTACAGGGTAACCGGGACGATTAAAACGGGAAGCAAGAAATCTTTTTGCTATGGCCATGCCTGTGCCGTTACAGAAACCCTGTCCCAGAGGCCCTGTTGTTGTTTCCACACCTCCGGTAAGATGGCTTTCAGGATGTCCCGGTGTTTTACTGCCCCACTGACGGAATTTTTTCAGATCGTCCATCGTGAGATCATAACCTGTGAGATGGAGAAGGCTGTAAAGTAACATGGAACCATGACCTGCAGAAAGAACAAATCTGTCTCTATCGGGCCATTTCGGATTTTCAGGATTATGTTTTAAATATTTAGTCCATATAATATAGGCTACATCTGCCATTCCCATAGGAAGTCCCGGATGCCCCGAGTTAGCTGCCTGTATTCCGTCTATAGCCAGAAAACGGAGGGTATCAACACTTTTTCTTGTAAGTTCATCAAGTTTTGCTCTGGATTTTTCATCTATCACTTCAATCAGCTCCTTAAAAATTTTCTATACATAAGTTCATCATGTCTGAATAAAATCCTTCATTGGATTTTTGTCTCATTTTTCGTAACGCGTAACGCTTGACGGGAATGTACAGCGATTAGCTAAACACCGTAACAGGTAAAAGGGTACCCGTAAAAAGCTTCTGTCTGGCAGGCTCTGGAGAAGAAAAATTAGTCTTTTATATAGAATTAAAAATTAAATAAGGGTTAATTTATTGTCTGTAAAACAAATGATATAAGGCAAATTATTTTTCTTCGTAAGAGCCTGTCAGACAGAAGCTGATAAAATGGTTATGAACTTATTTGGAGCGGTACTAAGTAGTGAGTGATGAAGATAAATGTTTTATTTATCTGCAAATACTTTATATATAGAGAGGATTTAGCTTTATATTACAGAACTCTTTTATTCTATGACACTTATAATAACAAAAATAAGAGATTCTATATCGTCATCTGTAAAAAATATGCTTGACGAACTCTCTTATATTCCTGAAAAAGAAAAAATATTTATAAAGCCTAATATTGCCATACCTACCTGGCCATCGTCTCCTTATATTACAAATCCTCATGTTGTGGCAGGCATAATAGATTACCTGCATGAAAAAGGCTTTCACGATATAGTTGTAGGGGAAGGACCTGTTCCCATTGATTTTCCTGTAGAAGAAACCTTTGCCGTATGCGGCTATAGAGATATGTGCCTGGAGAAAGGTGTGGACATGGTAAATCTTGATCTTCTTACGGAGAAAAAGATAAACGATTTAATCAGTCTTCCCGGAATAGTTTTCGAGAGAGAATATATAAATGTATCGAAACTCAAGACTCATTATCAGACAACAGTAAGCCTTGGACTCAAAAATCAGAAAGGACTTCTTTCTCCGGGAAATAAAAACTTATTCCACAGAAATCTCCATAGAAATATAGCAGAACTTGCCTCTGTAATAAATCCTTCCCTGTCTGTAATAGATGCTTCAAACGGACTGGAAGGAAACGGCCCTGCAGATCTGGGCCATGAAGTGGAAGGTTTAAATTTACTTTTTGGAGGAACAAATTTTCTTGCCCTTGATCAACTGGCATGTAAAGTTATCGGTATTGACCCGGCACAGGTTGAACACCTCAGACTGGCAGAAGAAAAAGGATTTTTTTCCGCGTTGAATAATGAAATAATAAAAGGTGAAAAGATAGAAGAAGTGTTTCACAGATTTGAGATGCCTTCTCTATACTGGAAAAAGGGAAACTTTTATTATTACTGGTCTGATTATACGTGCTCAAAGTGTTCCGTAATAGAAGGAAAAATTATAGAAAAACTGGATGAATTACCTGTGGAATTACTGGAGAAATTACCTCTTACAGCTTTTATTACAGGCCCTCCCAAAACTCATATACCGGAAGGTTTTAATGTCTATGGCATTGGAAAATGTGCTTCCATGTATAACAGGAGGTTCACTGAAAAACCTCCTGTTATATGTCCGCCTCATATAGATGATGTTCTGAATTTTTTATCTGTTTTACTTGGCAAGTAAATTACCCAGTATACCATTAAGGCCGCCATCAACGGCACCCTTTACTCCATCTTTGGAACCGCCTTCGATGGCACCTATTGCAACACCGCCGAGCCCGCCTGTCATTGAATTTATGGCTCCTCCTGTTACACCTTTTAATATTCCTTTCACATTTCCTTTTGCTATATCTTTTATTCCTGTAGCATTTAATCCTGTTTTTGCCAGTCCTTTAGCTGTTTTACCCAGGCCCTTGCCAATACTCTTTCCTGCTTTCCCAATACTTTTCCCTGCTTTACTTACACTCTTTCCAATACTTCCTAAACCCATTTATACCACTCCTCTGCTTTTTTCTGATGTTATTTTTAACCTTACCGATAATAGTATTTTCACGACAAAATTACAAAATGTAAAGTCTTTTTAGAGATAAAGTTTTGAAAAATTTTCAGAAACCTTGTCTTTGATTTTAATTTATGTTATAATATGAAATCTCAAATCCGCCCATAGCTCAGGGGATAGAGCGACGGATTCCTAATCCGCAGGTCGGA
>CALARM010000135.1 GCA_937888925.1 uncultured Synergistia bacterium
TATATTCTCACGATGGTATAATTAACCATTTACCAGTGCATCAAATTCATCTCTGAATTTAAGAATCATTGCCTCGACAGGCATGGAAAAAGCATCACCTGTGGGACAGATGGTACGGCCTTTAATATTACGGCACAGTTTTAATACAAGTTCAATATCTTCCCCTGTTCCATTCTTATGAAGAATCTTTTTAAGCAGTTCTTTTATAGTATGAGAGCCTTCACGGCATGGCACACACTGCCCGCAGGACTCATGAGCGTAAAAACCTATCGTTCGCAAAGTCAATTCAGGTATTGGTACAGTGTCATTTATTACCATAATACCACCGGAACCGAGCATGGTTCCCGCTTTAAGACATGAATCATAATCCATTTTCAATCCTTTGATTTCATCTGCCCTGAGTATTGGAACGGAAAGACCTCCTACTATAACACCTTTCAGTTTACCCTTTACCCCTCCTGCCGCATCAAGGATCTTTTCCAGAGGAGTTCCAAGAGGAAACTCGTACATACCGGGTCTGTTTACATGGCCGCTCACACCGTAGAGCTTGGGACCAAAATTACCTGTAGTGCCTATTTTTCTGAATTCTTCCGCACCATGTTCTATAATAAAAGGTACTGTTGCAAGTGTTTCCACATTATTAATAATTGTAGGGCAATCATAAAGGCCTTTATTTGCAGGGAAAGGCGGTTTTTTCCTGGGATACCCCCTTTTACCTTCCAGACTTTCCATTAAAGCCGTTTCATCACCGCATACATAGGAACCGGCTCCTTTATGAACCACAATATCCGTATAGTTAAGACATCCTTCTTCTTTTGCTTCTTTTACTGCTTTTTCAAGGATTTCCGCAATCCAGCGAAATTCTCCTCTGATATATATAAAAGCTTTTTTTGCACCTATGGCATAGGCACTTATGGAAATTCCTTCGATAAGCAGATGGGGGTCATATTCCATAATCTGTCTGTCCTTGAAGGTTCCCGGCTCACCTTCGTCTGCATTACAGATAAGATATACGGGACGGTCATCATTTTTCGGAAGAAATCCCCATTTCAATCCTGCAGGAAAACCGGCGCCTCCTCTTCCTCTGAGCATGGCTTCTTTAACAGCGGCAATAATATCAGAAGGTTTCATGGACAGAGATTTCTCCAAAGTTTTATATCCGCCGTTTGATTTATAAGTTTTTATACTCCTGGAATTTTCTTTCCCCCGGTTTTTGAGGAGTATATTACATTCAGTACCATAACAAGAGGTCTTATCAGGTTCGGGCATAACACCTTTACGAAGACTATCGATTAGCATGTCCGTTTTCTCTAAAGTCATATTTTCATAATAAATATCATTTACCTGAATGACAGGGCATGTGCCGCATGAGCCAAGGTCCTGAACTGCAGTAAGCGTAAAAAGTCCGTCTGCAGTAGTCTGTCCTGCCTTTATACCAAGTTTTTTTTCAAGATGCTTCAGAATTTCATCGGCACCTGTTAAAAAACCGGGGACATTCGTATCAACCTGAAGATGATATGTTCCGACAGGCTTTACGTTAAACATGGTATAGTATGTGGCCACACCATAGGCTCTGCTCTCTGTAGTTCCCAGATAGTGAGCTACTTCTCTTATATCTTCGGAAGAAAGATTATTATTCTTTTCCCTCTGAAGCATATCAAGAGCAGGTATAATGGCAGATTTTTTATCAGGATACTGTGCAGAAATTTCTTCAATCTTATCTTTTATATAATTTTGCATATATGACCTCCTTTTTCATATTATATCATTTTACTTCATTTGATTCTATTATTTTTCTGAAAAGTCCTTCTAAAAAAAACTATAAAGGATATTTTTGTAATAACAAGAATCATAATTCAGTAAGGAATGATAGAGAAATAAATGTCCCATATATATGGATAAAGTTGAGGGTTGATGGTTGATAGTTGAGAGAATTAATCCTTCAACTCTCAACTATCAACTAAAATGAGACAGTTAATTAATTTTCATTCCTAATTAATATGAGGCACAACAATGAAAGAAAATATTTTATCTGTACCGGAAGAAATTATTATAACCCTTAATGTAAACGGGAAAGTGCTCACCGGAATGAGTGCTTCTCCTTTCAATCAAAAGGAATTGATTACAGGGTGGCTGTACAATCAAAAAATCATTAATTCTCTCTCTGATATAAAGGCTTTAACTATAGATGCCGAAGGAGAAAAGCAAAGGGTATGGGTGACTCTCACTGAAGCTTCATCAGGTAATCTGAATGATTATAATCCTTTACAGACATCTGCATGCGGAGGTGGTCACGTAAGAGACACTCTTTTTGATAATCTTAAAAGAATAGAAAAAAATTATGATATGGAATTAAGTAACGTTATTGCTCTTATGAAAGAAATCTTTCAAAGAGAAGTTATGTTTAAAAAACACGGCGGGATCCACTGTTCCATGCTGGCTCATATGGTAAAAAATGAAATTCTTGTTTCCATGGAAGATATTGGAAGAAGCAATTCAGTCGATAAAGTCACAGGATGGGCACTGTTAAAGAATATAAAATTCAAAGAACTTGCCATATTTACAACAGGAAGAATTACATCTGATATGATAATAAAGGCTTACAGGGCAGAAATACCGGCAATTATATCTCTTACAACCTTTACATCAAGCTCTCTGGAAATTGCGAGAATTACCGGTATGACTCTCGGAGGTTATATATTAAAACCGGTACCTGCCCTGGTAAATTTTTAAAGGAGTGATTATGATTACATCTGATGAAGCTTTAAAAAAACTGATTACAGGTAATAAAAGGTTTGCAGAAAGAAATATGCAGCATCCGAACCAGACAGAAGAAAGGCAGAATGAAATAATCTCTGGCCAGAAGCCTTTTGCCATTATTCTGAGCTGTTCCGATTCCAGAATACCTCCGGAAATTGTTTTTGATCAGGGTCTGGGAGATTTATTTGTCATAAGAGTGGCCGGAAATATTCTTGATGATATAATAAAAGGAAGTATAGAGTATGCAGTGGATCATCTCAAGGTAAAACTGGTTATGGTACTGGGACACAGTAACTGCGGGGCTCTAAAGGCAGCCATTGCAGGAGGTAAGGTTTCTATGAATATCAGTCACATAATCGACTCACTCCTTCCTTCTGTTACAAAAGCCAGGGAATTAAAAGGTGATATACATGAAAATGCAACGAAACTTAATATTCTGAGAGCTGTAGAAAAATTAATGGCATCTCCTCCTGTACTGGATACACTGGTAGAGAAAGGCCAGGTTAAAATTGTAGGAGCGTATTATGACCTGGAAACAGGTCTTGTGGAAATACTCAAACATGTATAAAGGGCAGCTTTACAGCCGCCCTTTATATCGAAAAAATCCTATTTAGCTTTTTCAGGTTTCTTATAGATTAATGCATCAAGTAAACCAACAACAAGAAGGCCTGCTGCCACATAGAGTGCTATTGGCTTAAGTGAAGGATGGGCAAAGACCATCGGCCCTACAACTCCTGCCACACCCCAGGCAGTAAGCATGATACCGTATATTTTTGCAATATTGGCAGGACCAAATCCGTCAGCGGCAAAAGCCGGCATAGTGGCAAATCCTCCGCCGTAACATGCAAGCAGGTAACAGGCAATAATGGTAAAGAGAACAGTACTGCTGATCTGAGGAAGTATAACATAAAGAATAGCCTGACTGATAAACATGATAATAAAAACATTTTTTCTGCCTATAGCATCAGAGAGCCATGCCCAGAAGAGTCTGCCTAGACCGTTGAATATAGATGCTATTGCAACAATGGAGCCACCTGCAACGGCAAGAGCTTTTTCATCTGTTACAGTTTTTTTCAACAATTCCTGTGCCATAGGAGAAAGCTGGGAAAGAAGGCCAAGACCTGCAGAAACATTAAGGAATAACATACCCCAGAGCATAAACCACTGAGGTGTTTTAAATGCTTCATTAAATGTAAAAGAATCTGCGGCAGATGTGCCTTTGGCTGCAGATGGAGTAAAACCGGAAGGAAGCCACCCGGCGGGAGGATTTTTAAATAACTGGGCAGAGGCCGTTACTAAAACCAGGAATATAGCACCCCATATATAAAAAGTATTGGCCATACCCATAGAATTAATCATATCGGGAGCAATTTTACCCATAAAAAAGGCACCCATACCGAATCCCATTACTGCAAGACCTGTAACAAGGCCTCTCTTATCGGGAAACCATTTTATCAGAGTAGCTATCGGAGTTATATATCCAAATCCGTTTCCAAGACCTCCTATAAAACCGAAACCTATGTAAAGAAGAAGCAAACTGCCTGATTGTGCTGCATAACCTGCAACAAGGGTTCCAATACCAAACAGTATACCTCCGATTGTAGCGACAAATCTTGGCCCTTTCATATTCATAAGGGTTCCGCCGAAAGCTGCGGCAAGACCGATCATACCGATACAGATCATAAAAGTTGTCTGAGTGGATGGTTCACTCCATCTTTTTAAAGTACCTAAAACCAGTTTGATCTCATCTTCGGTAAAAGTTAATTCAGTCAACCTGCCTTTTAATTCATCTTTAGAATATTTCGTATTATTCATAAGGGCATCTAAAGATTTTAATTTCTCAGGAGCAATAACAACTTTTTTCTTTGTACATTCTTTTTCAATGGATTCTACATTTGCCTGAGTGATAGCAAACCACTGTCCCGTGGCAGGGCTCATTAAAGGTCCTTTAAATACAGACCATGCATAGACTGTGCCCAGACATAGCTGTATAATAATAGCTGCTACTGCTATTAGCCATCTTTTTGTATCCAGATTTTCATTACTCATCATAATAACCTCCAATTAAAATTTAACTTCAAGTCTTGTAACAAGCCTGTTTGCAGTATAATCCCAGTTATTGTCGGCAGGCCTTGTGTCATCTTTAACGGAATAAAATTTATAATCCAGTATCCACGATGTGGTATCACTGAATCTGTACTGTGTAGAAACACCCGGTATAAGCTGAGATTCTTCTATATTTCCGCCATTGTCTTTTATACCTTTTGCTTTATAATATTCCAGATTTCCCTGAAGGGAAAAATTATCTGTAAGATCATAGGTAACACCTGTATTAACAAAATGGTAGGAATAATCAGTCTTATTATCTGACACCCTTCCGACTGTTGCTGCAGCATAATCTCTCTGGAAATTCTCATAATCATACATACCCCAGATATGAATTTTTTCACATGCATCATATCTGCCTCCTACCCTTACGTAGATTTCACTGCCTTTGCTATCGGAAGCATAACGGAATATCGAATCCTGATTTCCATAGGTATTGGCTCTGTTCAATCCTGTAAGAGGATCGATATTGAAATTATTTTCATCCAGCGTATTTCTTGTAGGTTCTATCTGTTTTAAATAGCTGAAATCTCCGTAGACATCTCCCTTTTCAAACTTATAAGACAGACCGCCTTCAAATCCCTGCCTGTTTGCTCTGAATTTTCCAAATCTTACGGCATTGCCCCATCTCTGGCCGTATTTCCAGTCCCATCCCGCATGATAACCATCCGTATAGGCTCTGAGCCATGTCTGATGATAAGAGAAAGGATCATAATTGGGAGCAGTATAATCATATTCTCCGTAGAACTGTAAATTATCCAGTTTCACCTGGGCTCCTATATTACCGAGATAACCTTTACCTATAGGGGTTTCACCATTGTTCATATTCATATTAAATCTGGTACCGGCAAATTCACCGTATATCTTAATATTTTCCTTTATATTATAATGGCCTTTAAAGCCAAAATATTTGGTTTCTCTCGGATCCTGATAGTAGCTGAGAGTTGAAGGAGCAGGGTGATTGGCATAGTCATCATATATCCTGAGGAATGCACCTTCTATATGAAAAACCTTCTCATAATCATAACCGAGCCATGCACCGTACATATAGTTATCATAAAGACCGGGATCTGTAGTGCCGTTTGTAAGCATCCTTATGGAACCGGCACCGTCATTATAGGGATTGCCGAGGGTATATATGCTGTGATCGTTTACCCTTCTGAAAACATTGGAATTTCTGGCCATAAAAAATTCCATGTCTACCGTTTTATAGAGTTTACCTGTTATATTTATTCCTTCCAGAGGATAAACATCTCTTCCTCCGAGACCAATAATACTTCTCTGACCGTAAAAAAGATTTTTCGAGACTTTATTCAGATTATATTCTCCGAATTTAATAGTAAAATCCCAGTTTTCCACATCACTGTCTACCCAGAGTGTTCCCATATTGGCCTGAAAATTCTGATTCCATATACTGGTAACACCTGTTGAATTATAGGGCACCATAGTTCCCCAGCATTCAATCAGTCTCTTATCTCCGAAAGCACTGTAGGCTATAAGATTGCCGCCGCCTTTCAATTTATCGGCAAGTTTTGCTGTTACAGTAAGATCCAGTCTGGATACAAGAGCACTTCCATCGACTAATTTGAAAGCTTCTCCAAGAGGATTTAAATATCTGTCAAAACCGGGTCTTATATTGTGAGAATTCGGGTCAGGAGTTCCGGGGCCTGAAACATTTCCGCTTTCCGGAGAAACACCGGCAGTAATGCCGACACTTTCAAAGGTGCCGCTCACTTTTATTCTTTCCAGTTCCTCAACTCTTCCTGAAAGCTTACCGAGCGTATCTTCTACATTTGTAACCCTTACTCCGAGAGCATCCAGTTCATTGCTATATTCCTTTATTAATTTATTTATGGCTTCAAGATCGGTTTTTGTTGCATATACGGATAGATCAGGCATCTCAGGAATAGAAGACTGAACCTGTTCCAGTTTTGCAATAACTCTTGCTACAACCATAGCCATTTCATAACGGGTCATAGGCCTTTCCCCTTTAAAAAGACCATCGGGATATCCTTCTACAAGACCCTTTTCTTCAAGCATCTGCACTGCATCATATGCCCAGTGTCCCTGGGGAACATCGGAAAAAGG
>CALARM010000136.1 GCA_937888925.1 uncultured Synergistia bacterium
TCTTTATCTTTTCCCTCAAGACGTCTCAGTACTTCTTTAGTAATTTCTTCTATTAAACTATTTAAATAATCTGACTCCATAATCTCTGAATAAAATTCGCGACGCGTCACACGTCACGCGTGACGCGTCACGATCCTTTATTATAAATTGGTTTTTTTCTTCTTTTCACCTTCGCCTTCAGCCGGTGCATCACCTCTATATTTAATAGGGAGAACATCATCAAGGTCCGGATGAGGTCTTGGAATTACATGAACAGATACCAGTTCTCCAACCTTTCTTGCTGCTGCAGCTCCTGCGTCTGTAGCTGCTCTTACTGCTGCCACATCACCTCTTACGAGAGCAGTTACAAAACCGCCTCCGATTTTTTCATAGGCTACAAGTTTCACATTGGCAGCTTTCACCATAGCATCAGATGCCTCTATCATGGCAACAAGTCCTTTAGTCTCAATCATTCCTAGTGCTTCTAAATTCAGGGTAGTCACCCCCTTTCATAAATAAGCTTTTAGCTCTTAGTAAATTTCTTTAAATCAAATTAAATTCAGCTAATAGCTAACCGCTAATAGCTAAATTAATATTTCTACAGAATCTCCGTTTTTTATAAAACCTGCATTTGCTTCATCTATATCTATATGCATTTCCAGGCTGTACTGACTGTTCACCCTTACGAGAACGCTGTCAAAAATCAGACCTCTGTCACCGGAAGTTTTCACCTTTACATACTGTTTATCAGAAAGTCCGTATCGTGCTGCATCTTCAGGAGTCATATGTATATGGCGCCATGCACATATTACTCCTTCTTTAATGGTAACAGAGCCTTTCGGACCCACAATAGACATACCGGGACTTCCGGCAGTATCGCCGGAATCTCTCACAGGAGGTTTTACACCGAGTTCAAAACCGTCTGTCAGAGAAATCTCCACCTGTGTTTTTGATCGTTCAGGCCCCAGGATTCTCACTTTTGTTTTAACTCCTGCAGGCCCTACAAGTGTTACCATATCTTCTGCAGCGTACTGTCCCGGCTGGGACAGGTCTTTAAATTTTTTCAGTTCATACCCTTCACCGAATAAAATATCCAGGTCCTTTCGTGACACATGAATATGTCTGTTAGAAACTCCGACAGAGATTTTATTTTTTCCCGTGTCTTTATGTCCCATGTAATTTTTCACAACCTCTTCTACAACTGATTGAATAAATTGTGCATCCATAAAAAAGCCCTCTGAGTTATCGTAACGCGTGACGCGTAAAGCGTGACGCGAGGATTGTATAAATCTGTTAAAAAGATAATTCTATAAATTTCAGGCTTTTCCTGCTCAGCTTATAACAGGTAAGAAAAATGTATTTTTTTACCACTCATTCATCATGAAAAATCTTCGATTTTTTTCAATAAAACCATGGGGTCAAAAGGTTTTTCCAGGTAATCGTCAAAACCGCGTTCTTTTATTTCCGAAAGAGGCATTTTTTGAGCGCTCATAGCTATAACAGGTACAGTTTCAGAAAAGGTTTTTATTTCCTCTAAAGCTTCATAACCATTAAGGCCGGGCAATGTTAAATCCATAAAAATGACATCAGGTTTTTCTTCTTTTGCCATTTTTACTCCTGTAGCGCCATCTTTAGCAACAATCAGGTTATACCCGTCGAGCATGAGGCACATCATTTTCACAAGCATAGGTTCATCTTCTACAATCAATATTTTTTTATTCAACAAAATCTCTCCTGAATTTGTATCGTAATGCGTAATGCATAATGCGTGATGCGTGATGCGTATTTTCACCGGTACCGGGCGACCACAGGGGGTCGCCCCTACGACTCACGATTCACCGGTCACTGCTCACTGATTAATATCCCCAGCCTTTAAGTATTTTCTCGCTGCTGCGCCATTTTTCTTTTACTTTAACAGTAAGTTCAAGATAAACTTTTGTTTTCAGAGTTTCTTCAATAGATTCTCTGGCCATAGAGCCTATATTTTTCAGCATAGCTCCTTTTTTACCTATTAAAATACCTTTCTGACTGTCTTTTTCAACATATATAATAGCAGATATAAAAAGAAGTTCACCTTCTTTTTTTTCTGTAATTTCAGTAACCCTAACTGCTACGGAATAGGGCACTTCCTGATGTGTGACAAGAAGGATTTTTTCTCTTATCAACTCGGAAATAATAAAATCTTCTTCCTGATCTCTTATATCTTCAGGAGGATAATAGGCAGGCCCCGGAGACAGTACTTTATATATTTCATTCAGAAGTACATCGCAGTTATCCCCTTTAAGTGCAGAGAGAGGTATAATTTCTTTAAAAGAGAATTTATCTTTATAATAATCTATTAAAGTCAGGACTTTTGACCTATCTTCAAGAAGATCTACTTTATTAAGAAGTAAAAATACAGGTTTTACTTCTTCTTTTCCTGGCATCTTCAGATTGGAAGAAAGCCATCGAAGCACAAATTTATCTTCAGGCCCTGTTTCTTCTGTCGCATCTACAAGAAGCAAAACAAGATCAACTCCGTCAATAGCTTCTGTGATATGGCGTGACATTCTCTTTCCCAGAAGGTCTTTTCCCCTGTGTAATCCCGGTGTATCAATGAAAACAATCTGCATTTTTTCAGTAGTAAGTATGGCTTTGATATTATCTCTCGTAGTCTGAGGCTTTGAAGTAACGATTGATACTTTACTTCCTATAAGATTATTTAATAAAGTAGATTTTCCGACATTGGGAAG
>CALARM010000137.1 GCA_937888925.1 uncultured Synergistia bacterium
ATAGAAATATTAATTGCCATATCTCTTTCAGGTATTTTACTTGTAATGCTCTGTGGTGTATTTGTCTATGGATTGAAAGCCATTGAAAAGGGTCGCTTTCGTTCTACTGCTATGAATATTGGCGACAGGAAAATTACTTATGCCAGGAAGATGATAAAGGAACTGGTTAAAGAATCGGATTCTTCTAACATAGTAGGTGCCAGAGCCTATTATCTTCTTACAAATGGAGATGATCCTAATTCTGATGTTAAAATTGGCGGGGTGAATGTAACATCTACTGAGGCAGGGAAGGTTAAGATTTTTAAAGTCAGTCCCCTTGAAACTGTAAATATAGATGTCCATGGTTTTGTTACAATATTTGGTACTGCCAGATATGAATATAAGATGCATATGGAAGATTACATCCTGGGTGACTGTCTGAAAAAAGTCAAAGTAGAACTTTACTGGAAAGAAGAAAAGGCCGGTTCTACCAGTCTTTTTATTGAAAGCCTTATTTCGGAAGATTATAAGTGATAAAGGTGAGCAGGTGTATATGAGAAGACAAAGAGGTTTTACCATTCTGGAACTGTCAGTAGTGATTGTTATTTTCGGTATGTTTTTAATAGCTATTTATACTATTCTGGATGCAGGTCTTAAAGGATGGAATCTTGGGAAAAACAGAACAGAAATTCAGAACAGCGGCGAAGTACTTATAAGAAGGCTTGTTCGTGATATTACTATGGGAAGCAGGGATTCTATGGTGATTGATCCAAATGGTACCTATATCTGTATGGAAAGTCCCATGTTAAACGGAGAATATAAATATAATCAGGATACGGCAGGTTTTCCTTACTGGCAGGGTCATGTATTATATTACCTCTATCTGGATCCTAATACTGGAAAAAAGACAATTTATCGTAATTATATAAGTCATCCTCAGAGAAGTTCCCCTGTTCCTCTAAAACCTGGAATCATCAATATGACACCTCCTTCTGCTCCATCGGCAACACACAGACCTTTTGCATCGGATGTGGATAATTTTCAAATAACTCTGGAGGATTCTTTTACTCATCCTCTGGTAAATATAAAAATTATATATAGAAAGACACCTGAAAAATATGATCCTAATAGTTCCGGAAGGTATTCCGTATCAGGTACTGCAGAAGGGAAAGGCGTAGAGATTTTTGAATTACAGGCTTCTGCAGAGCCGAGAAATTAAAAATATCAGTCAGGAGGCGACATAGTATGAAATTTAAAAAAAATCAGTCAGGTATGGCTCTGATAAGTGTTTTACTGCTTACAGTACTTCTGTCCATGTTAACTGTTTCCATGGTATTTGTAAGTACCAATCATGCCGGCATGATGGGTAATGCGGAACAGCAGATGAATGCACTTAAAGCTGCCGAAGGTATGGCAGAATATGCTCTCTGCCAGTTAAACAAAGACCTCAACTGGTCACCAACAATCTCTTCACCTTCTCTGGATTTCGGAAAAGCAAAAGCTTATCTTTACTTTACATCTGCTTCTACAGAATATCTTTCTTATAACAATCTTAAAGGGAAAGACCCTGTAATTCGTACGGGAAATGATAAGCTTGCAGGGCAGAAAGTACCTGCTTTTACCGCCGAACTTATCTGTAAAGGCACATGCGGTAATGCTGTAAAATATCTGAAGGTTGTTTATCTGAGAAGCGATATTTACTCCTACCCTGTAATTGCCGATGGGAAGATAGTTATTGACGGAGGAGATGTTAAGATTTACGGTGATTACGCCGATGCGAATAATCCCGGTGGTGGTAATATTCATTCTAACTGGGCTGGAGGTGGCCCAAGTATTGAAAAAGTTTCTTCTACCTGTGCCCTTGATGCAAAAGGAGGAGTTGCTTCTGCTGCAGGTGAAATTAAGGGAATAGCTCCTGATGATCCCAATATAACTATAAGACCTAACCTGGGAGAAGACGGAAAACTGCCTGTTGATGAAATTAACCCTTCCGATATTATAAGCAAACATGCCACTGAGAAAGCTGTAGCACCCGGTACATATCTTATTTCACCTCTTTATTATATACCGAATGACCAGGCTGTAATGAAGGAAATACTGGAACATGTCAAATCTGATTCCAGCAACTATGCATTGGGCCAGGAAATAAAAGACTATTCTCTTACAAAAGTACCTACTCCTAATACTCTGGCAGATGCCATTTCTATGGGCGGTGTGAAAACATCTGACTGGAAATCTACTACAGGTTTTAATGTTAATTACAATGTTGCTATTACCACCGTTGAAGGTGTTACATATGATGCCAGGGAAGGTGTAATTCCTGAAGCAGAACTCGGATGGGATAAAATCAGGGTATCATTTATTACCACTACAAGAACTATAACGGTGAGTGGTACAGAAGAACATACTCATGGTGTATGGCCTTTTAAATGGACATCTGAGGACCCTACCAGCGGTGCCGGAACTACTGTAGAGACTATTGCAGTAGACCCCGGTCTTCTTGAATTTAAACTTTCTCCCTATAACGGAAGTTTTGAAGAATACCAGCCTCCAGGCTGGTTATTAGAAAAAATTAATGGCAATAAAGCTCTTCTTGAGAGTGAACCTTTAGGTCTTGCAAAGCTGGAAGGATCGGGGGAGAATTTTACTACAACAGCCTATCTTCCTATAGATGTAGATAAAAAAAAGGGTACCAATTATACTTCAGATGAACTGGGTCTGAAAACAACTGC
>CALARM010000138.1 GCA_937888925.1 uncultured Synergistia bacterium
GCAGGAAGACTTCAGACAAAATATAATCTTATGAATGAATTGAAAAAAATAGGAAAAATTATATCACGGGAAATACCTGATGCCCCTCATGAAACACTTCTGGTTCTGGATGCCACTACAGGGCAGAATTCCCTTTCCCAGGCAAAAATCTTTAATGAAGCAGTCCCCCTTACGGGTATAGTCCTTACAAAGCTTGACGGCACTGCAAAAGGCGGCATGATAGTCGCCATAGAGAATGAACTGGGAGTGCCGGTAAAACTCGTAGGCGTGGGAGAAGGTATGGAAGATCTTCAGGATTTCGCCCCTCAGGTTTTCGCAGATGCATTGTTTTAATTAAAATCTATTGACATACCTTACCTATTTTATTATAATTAATTTTTAGCTATTTATTGGCGTATTTTTCATAATTAAAAGACAGGGATTACATAAAGTGAGAAAATCTATAAATGATGAGTATCTGATAGAATTTTTACTCACGACTTACGACTCACGACTCACTATTCACTGATAAAGGAAAAATTATTATGTTTGAATCTTTAGGGGAAAAACTGCAGGCAATATTTAAAAATTTAAAGCGTAAAGGTAAACTGAATGAAAAAGATGTAGACAGTGTTTTGAGAGAGGTACGCCTTGCTCTGCTGGAAGCCGACGTGAGCCTTCTCGTAGTAAAGGATTTTACAAAACAGGTAAAAGAAAAGGCCGTGGGACAGGAAATATGGAACAGTCTTACACCTGCCCAGCTCGTAATAAAAATAGTTAAAGATCAACTCACAGAAACTATGGGCAGCACTAACAGCAAGTTAGGCATTGCTCCTAATCCTCCTACAATAGTTATGCTCGTAGGACTTCAGGGTTCAGGTAAAACCACATCTGTAGCAAAACTTGCCATTCACCTGAAAAAACAGGGAAAAAACCCTCTTATGGTTGCGGCGGACATTTATCGTCCCGCTGCAATACATCAACTTGAAGTACTGGGAGAACAATTAAAAATTCCAGTATTCAGTATGGGAGACAAACAGGATCCTGTCAATGTGTGTGCGGCGGCAATAAAAAAAGCTGCATCCCTTGCCTGTGATGTCATACTGATCGATACTGCCGGGAGACTTCATATAGATGAAGAGCTGATGAATGAACTAAAAAATATAAAAGCCAGGGTAGGCCCTCATGAAATACTCCTGGTAGTAGATTCCATGATAGGTCAGGAATCGGTAAATGTAGCGAAAACCTTTGAAGAACAGATAGGCATAGATGGTGTTATACTTACAAAGATGGACGGAGATGCCCGCGGAGGAGCAGCACTTTCCGTAAAATCTGTTACAGGGAAGCCGATAAAATTTGTCGGTATCGGAGAAAAAACCGATGCTCTCGAACCGTTTTTCCCTGACAGAATGGCTTCCAGAATACTTGGTATGGGAGATGTCCTGAGCCTTATAGAGAAAGCAGAAGCAACATTCGATGCGGAAAAAGTAGAGGAACTGGAAGAGAAAATAAGATCTCAAACATTTAATCTGGAAGATTTTCTGCAACATCTTCAGCAGGTAAAAAACATGGGCCCCCTTGATCAACTGGTAGGTATGATACCGGGACTGTCCAATATCGCCGGAGCATCTGATATAAAAGTAGATGAAAAGAGATTTAAAAGACTTGAAGCCATAATTTATTCCATGACACCAGAAGAAAGAAAAGATCCGGAAATAATAAGATCGAGCAGAAAAAAAAGAATTGCCACAGGAAGCGGAAATTCTGTAGCAGAGGTAAATCAACTGTTAAAACAGTTTAAAGAAGTCAGAAAAATGTTAAAACATGTATCTGATATAGAGAAAGTAGTCAAGAAAAAAGGAAAAGGAAAATTTAAACTTTTCAATTAGTCAGTAGTCTGTATAAATATCATATAAAAACAGAGATTTTGCACGTCTCTAAAATTATCATTGATTACGAATATAATTTGTGATATAATATATCATTCAAAATACATTAAAGTGAGGTGAATAGATCTGGTTGTATAAGGAGAGCAATCTCCTGAGTATTTTGTTCTTGAAAAAATAAAATGTAACAACCATAACAAACATGTCTGTTAGGATGCGCTTAAGAAGAATCGGAAAAAAGAAACAACCCCAGTATCGCGTTGTAGTAGCAGAAGCACGTTGTCCGAGAGATGGAAGATTTATAGAAACTGTCGGTCATTATGATCCTAAGAACTCTGCTATAACAATAAAAGAAGAGAAAGCACTTTACTGGCTTTCCTGCGGTGCCCAGCCTACTGAAACAGTAAGAAGTCTTTTAAGACAAAAAGGCATATGGGACAAGTTCCAGGAAATGGGTAAAGAGAAGAAGGAGGTGTAACGAATTGAAGCAATTGTTGGAAATGCTGGCTAAATCACTGGTTGATCATCCAGAAGCTGTTGAAGTAAGTCAGGTTGAAGGTGAAAGATCGATCATTTTAGAAGTCAAGGTTGCTCCAGATGATATGGGAAAGGTTATAGGCAAGCAGGGTCGCATTGCTCAAGCATTAAGAACTATAGTTAAAGCTGCTGCAGTTAAAGAAGGTAAAAAAGTAATGGTGGAAATAATCCAGTAATCAGAGGTGAGAAAGCTTTGCAGAAGATTATACTCCGTAGACCTGTTTCTGTTGTGGCAGTCATGACAGAAAATTTCCGGGATCAAATGATTGCAGAAGCGGAGAATACTCTAAAGAGAATTGAAGAAGATTTGAGGCAAATAGAAACAGAATCAGTAAAATATATTGCTTCCGTTTCACTCCAGAATCCTCAGCAGGCTTCATCTCTAACTCAGCAGATGAATGAAGAAAAGCAGAGATTAAAAACCACTCAGACCCAGCTGGATAAGAAGATAATGGAACTGGAAAATATAAAAAACGGTACAGAAGTTCCATTCCAGACTTTTGACAGTTTTATTGAAGTAGGAGTGGGAGATAATTTATATAACAAACTCAATAAAACGGTTGTCGTAATTAAAGACTGGGTGGTTACTGATATCAGAGAAAGTTGAGTTGGGGAATATTTGTGTTTTAAAGAAGATAAAGAATTAATTATTACTATTGGTCAGATAATTAATTCTTTCGGGAAAAACGGGGAAGTAAAAGTCAGGGTATTAACCGATTTTCCTGAAAGATTTAAAACTCTTTCAACAATTATACTTTCCATGTCAGGTGAAAGAGAAGATAGTAAAGCCAGAGTTCTTGGGGTAAAATATTATAAAGATTTTGTAATATTGCAACTGGATCTTTCCAGCTCTATAGAGGAAGCTCAGGGTCTGAAAGGTTTTTTTATATGTGTGAAACAGGAAGATATATATCCTCTTCCTGAAGGATCTTATTATATATTTGAACTGATCGGCTTAAGTGTTTTCTCTCAGGAAGGTGAATTACTCGGGACTCTACAGGAAGTATATACACAATCTGCCCAGGATCTTTATGTAGTAAAGAGCGGAGACAAAGAAATATTAATTCCTGCTGTAAAGGAATATGTTTCTGAAATAAATCCAGAAGCAGGCAGAATAGTGGTAAATTCTAAAGGGGGATTATTCTGAACAGAGATGGAGTTTGATGTTATAACTCTCTTTCCCCACATGTTTGATCCGGTTTTCAACTGCAGTATAATGGGCCGTGCCAGAGAAAATGAACTATTCAAACTCAGAGTTCATAATCTGAGAGATTTCACAGAAGACAGGCATAGAACAGTAGACGATTATCCTTTCGGCGGCGGCAGAGGTATGGTGCTGAAGCCTGATCCTATATGGAGTTCTGTTGAGCATATTCGCAGTAATTTCAAAAAGGAAAAACATAAAATTTTTCTGATGTCACCTGCGGGAAAAGTATTTAACCATAATATGGCAATGGAATTATCACACCTGGAACAGATGATTTTAATCTGTGGCCACTACGAGGGAGTAGATGAAAGAGTAATAGAATATCTGATAGATGACGAAATATCCATAGGGGATTATGTCTTATCAGGAGGGGAGTTACCTGCTATGGTCATTATCGAAACCATAGTAAGACTTATACCAGGTGTACTTCCCGATGAGTCTGTACAGACAGATTCTTTTTATTCTTCTATCCTTTCTTTTCCGCAATATACAAGACCGAGAAATTTCAAAGGTTATGAAGTGCCGCATGTTCTTATATCGGGCCATCATGAAGCTGTAAGAAAATGGAGAAGAACTAAAGCAATAGAAAAAACTCTGGTATGCAGACCGGAACTTTTAAATAATCTGGAATTAACAGATGAAGATAAAAAGATTATCGTAGAAATAAATGAAAGGCAGGTGTTAAACTGAAGAAATAGAAGAGAGAGTATTATCGGCGAAAATGGCACGACACGTACACTCTCACGGCGGATTTCTATTATTCAGTATGAATTAACATGAGCATTATAAAATTGATTGAACAGGAATATCTAAAAAAAGAAGGTATACCGGATTTCGTTCCCGGTGATACTCTTCGTATCCATGTCAAGGTTGTAGAAGGTGACAGAGAAAGAGTACAGGTCTTCGAAGGTATTGTAATAAGTATGAGGGGTTCTGGATTGAACAGAACCTTTACTGCAAGAAGAATCTCTCATGGAGTAGGTGTAGAAAGAACTTTCTTGCTTAACTCTCCCAGAATTGACAAAATAGAAGTAAAACGTAAGGGAGATGTAAGAAGAGCCAAACTTTATTATTTAAGAGGAAAAGTTGGTAAAGCTGCAACTAAAGTTAAAGAAAAACATGCAGTTCAGGTATAAGTGTCTGTCTGTAAGATTTTCTATGATAAGATCTGTAAAATTCTGATAGATAAAAAGCAGGT
>CALARM010000139.1 GCA_937888925.1 uncultured Synergistia bacterium
GATATATCACATCTGTCAGATACTTCAATCAATCCCTGTATGGCATTAAAATCCAGATTCATAATTCACCAAACCTTTTCAGTGATCAGTGATCAGTGATCAGTGATCAGTTATATTAGTGAGTAGTGAGTGGTGAGCAGTGAATAAGTTCTATAAACTCACTACTCACTATTCACTACTCACTGTTAATATTTGATATACGTTTATCTGGAGTGACAATCAGTCTTCTCCTTAAGTATATCTATTAAATCATCTATCTTTACAGAAAGCTGTTCCCCTTTTTTCATATCTCTTACTATAACTTCTTTCTGTTCCAGTTCTCTGTCACCTATTATTATAGCGAAGGGGATATTCATCTTATTCATAAGATTCAGCTGTCCCTTGAGTCCTTTATCACTTACAGACAGTTCTGCTGAAATAAACTGCTCTTCTCTTATTCTGGTAACAAGTTCAACACCGTATAAAGATGCTTCTTTACCGAGAGGAATTACCATGAGACCGGTTTCGTGTGGTGGGCCAAAGGATAATCCCTGTTTTTCCATAACCATAATAACCCTTTCAAGTCCTGCTGCAACACCGACACCGGGAGAAGGCTTTCCTCCGAGGACTTCCATGAGATTATCATATCTTCCGCCGCCGCATAAAGAGCTCTGGGCACCGAGGTCCTGAGAAACAACTTCAAATACCGTTTTTGTATAATAATCGAGACCTCTAACAAGGGTATGTTCAATATTATAGGATATGTTAATTTTATCCAGACAGGATGTAACGGTGTTAAAATGATCCTTACATGGCTCACAGATTGTCTCAAGAGTGGAAGGACATTTAGCGGCAACGTCTCTGCAACTTTCATTTTTACAATCAAGTATTCTGAAAGGATTTCTTTCAAAACGGCTCCTGCAATTATCACAGAGCGAATCCAGATTATTTCGGCAAAATTCTATTATCTTTTCTCTGGAAGAAGGCCTGCATTCGGCACAGCCTATACTGTTAAGACTTACAGATAATCCTTTAAGTCCGAGATTCTTATAGAACCTGAAAATTAAATCTATAACTTCCACATCCAGAAGAGGACTGTCAGAACCTATTACTTCTATTCCGAGTTGATGGGCCTGACGGTATCTGCCATGTTGTGGCCTTTCATACCTGAAAATAGGACCTGCATAAAATAATTTTAAAGGAGGAAAAAGAGACATATTATGTTCAATAACAGAGCGCATAACAGGAGCAGTCCATTCAGGTCTGAGAGTAAGACTCCTTCCCTTTTTATCCAGAAAGGTGTACATTTCCTTTTCTACAATATCAGTTGTTTCACCGATACCACGGGTAAAAAGTTCCGTATGTTCAAAAATCGGCGTCCTGATTTCTTTGTAACCGTATAAGAAAGAGAATTTTCTGAATAAATCTTCTACATATTGCCACTTTTCCACAGTGCCGGGCAATATATCAACAGTTCCTCTTGGTAATTTACAGAGCATTTTTCATAAACCTCTCAATACTTTTTTGCTGACCTGAGTATGAGAAAAACTCACCTCAATAAAAACATTATCAAATTATACAGGATTTTTTTTATTATTGCAATTAATTTATATGAAAATGATAAAGTCTTATGCTTCACTCTCTGTTAATTTTTATATCTGGTTGTGACCGCTCCGGCCATGCCTGTTAACAAAAAATCGCTCTGAAGATATCAGAGCGACAGGTGCAAAATTAGCCTTGGTAATATATAATTCTGGTTAATTACTCATAAGAATTATACCGGTAAAAATTTAAAAAACTGTTTTTAAATGTAAAAAAATGTAAATTTTTAGCTCATTTTACAGTCCGACTTTTTTCATAGACTCATATTTAAAACCAGGAGTTTAAGTTCTGTCATTTCTTCTATGGCATACCTGAGCCCTTCTCTTCCAAAACCGGATTCTTTTATACCTCCGTAAGGCATGTTATCGGCCCTGAAAGTAGATAAGTCATTAATTATTACTCCTCCTGTTTCTATATGTTCAAAAGCGTAAAAGATGTTCTTTATATCATTGGTAAAAACTCCGCACTGAAGTCCGAAAATTGAATTATTAACCATATCTACTGCTTCCGAAAAATCTTCATATGGCATAATAGATACAAGAGGTGAAAAGGCTTCTTCACAGAACACTTTCATAGAAGGTTTTACCTCTGTAAGAACTGCAGGTTCTACCATATTACCGCCCGCCGATTTACCTCCGAGTAACAGTCTGGCTCCTCCACTGAGAGCATCTTCTATAAAGCTCATAGCCTTAGCCTTTCCTGCAGAATTAATCAGGGGGCCAATATCTGTATTTTCATCAAAAGGATCTCCCATTTTCAGTTTTTTAGTTTCTTCTATAAATTTATCCAGAAAGGTCTGGAAAATCTTATTCTGTACAAAAATCCTCTGAACCGATATACACACCTGACCGGAAAAAGAAAAACTCCCTGTAACACATCTCTTTACGGCAAAATCCACATCACTGTCATTATGGACTATAACACCTGCATTGCCTCCCAGTTCAAGAGTCACCTGTTTTTTAGCAGCCAGACTTTTAAGATGCCACCCTACAGGAGGACTTCCTGTAAAAGAAAGAACTTTCACTCCGGGGTCTGAAGCAAGTTTTTCTGCTATGCCGGAAGGACAGCAGAGAGCGTTTACTGCACCTTTCGGGAAATCTGTTTCTCCTATTATTCCTGCAAGCTTAAGAGCAGTCATTGGAGTCTGGGAAGATGGTTTCATAATTACAGGGTTTCCCGCTGCAATTGCAGGAGCAACTTTGTGGGCTACCAGATTGAGAGGGAAATTAAATGGGGAAATAGCAGCTACAGGCCCCCTGGGGAATCTCCCTGTTATTGCCTTTCTGCCGGCAGATGCCGGGATAATATCAAGGGGAAAATATTCACCATGTATTCTGGATACTTCTTCAGATGCGAGAGTGAAAGTGTTTATAGCTCTGTCCACTTCAACCCTTGAGTCTTTTATCGGTTTCCCTGCTTCCAGGGTTATAAGTCTGGCAAAATCTTCTTTTTCTTCCTTTATTCTATTTGCTATATATTTTAAAATTTCTACCTTCTTATAAACAGGAAGTTTTTTTGTAAGATTAAATGAACTGGATGCACAGCCAATGGCTTCTTCCAGTTCCTTATGTCCTGCCTCCGATACCTTTCCTGCAACCTCTCCGTTATAAGGATTAATTACATCGACCTTAACAGAAGAATCTACATAGGTACCATTTACAAAATTGTTAAATTCCAGCATAAAATCTCCTTTCTCAATTTTATAGTTATGTTCATAATAAATGGTCGTGACGCGTGGCAGGTGGTTCGTGATGCGTAATACGCGGCCTCACCGGTACCGGGCAACCACAGAGGGTCGTCCTTACTCACCCTTCACTCTTCACCATTCACTTTTCTCTACTCACCACTCACCAAAATTATCATAATTCCTGCCATGAATATATTGTAAGTATCGGTTTCACGGGAATCTTACTGGCTCTCTGATTAAAATATTCCTTATAAATAATGATAGAAGAAGCACCGTTTAACCTGACATCTCCATTATGCCCTGCAGGAGATACAGATGTTTTATGGGTAATAACATTACCTACAATTCTAATAGGCCAGTAGGCAGGGTTCATCCAGGTAGTAGTATAAAAATCACCATGCGTAAAAAATACTCCCTGAAGAAAAACATCATTTGCAC
>CALARM010000140.1 GCA_937888925.1 uncultured Synergistia bacterium
TCGAAAAAATCCTTTTGTTTTATATAAAATTTTTCTCTTGCTATTGTAAAAGTAAATTAGTATAATAACAGGTATCAATATGTAACGGACGGTGTGATTATGATCAGAAATGACAGGGAATACAATCAGATTAGATTGTTCATAAGATATGTTGTCGGAAGAAAAAGCCCTCAGAAGCTTATTTCTTATATAAGAGATCAGCTCCTGTTTCATGATAAAATGGATCTTTCTTATACTCCTGATGGCATAACTCTCAGGGTTTCATTGAAAGGTAAAGATAATTTTGTTCCTCTCGGTGAAATACAGGATCCGACCTGTATAGTCTATCTTTCAATTATCGGAGCCACAATGTTTGCTTCTTCTCTTTCTACCTATGTTAAAAGGATTGATCTTGTCAAACATTTGAGATTAAAAGATGAGAATGAAAAAAATGTCATCAAGTCAGAACTACAGGTTATAATTCCGAATATGGCTCCTTATATCAAAAGATTAAATGAAAGACTGGGCTATAAAGCAATACTCAATAAAAAGATTGGCCGCGAAGCAGGTTACTTCTTTGAAACAGAAAATTTCAGAGGGAAACAGTTAATACCATACCATATGGATAGAAGAAAATTTACCTGCACCTGGTCTAAAGGTAATAAAGTTCTCTTTTTTACCCATCCCGATTGCGAATGGGAAATAGTAAATTATTTGAAGAGTAAAAATATATGGTCTGTTCCCGTATATTATAAAAAAGAGCTGAAAAATTTTGCCGGTAAATTTAATCCTAAGTTAATCATCTTTGACGGAGAGAAAAGAGGAGATGAACTGGATTTATTTGGAATGCCACCTGTAGAAGATAATAAAATACCTTTTATGAATTTTTTCATGAGAGATGACGGAACTGTAGAAATATGGAATGAAGAAGAGAAAAGCTATTATAAGGATATAGAGGAATTTTCCGAATATCTGTCTCTTTATCTGAGTAAAATAAAACAGGTAGAGGAAGAAGAAGATGAAGAAGATGAACAGGAAGAATGGGAAGAAGAATTTGACCTTCTTGAATTGACATAATAAGGAAAAATATTTATACTTTTATTAGCGGGCTATGTAGCAGAGGGTTTGATATTTTTTTATTGTTTATATGAGAAACGTGAAGGGTGAAGGGAAAATAATTTTTCATTCTTCGTTGTAACCACCCGGTCATGGCTGTTAGTAGTGTGAATTAATTCTGGAAACTCACATTTATGAGGGGATTTATGGACAGATTTTTTACCGGACAATCAGATGAAGAAAAATGGGTTTTTGAAAGAGAAAAAATGGTTTCCACACAGATAGAAGCAAGAGGTGTAAGAGATCAGAGAGTTCTTCAGGCTATGAGAGATGTTAAAAGACATATATTTGTGCCTGATGATATGAAAACCAGAGCTTATACTGATAATCCTCTACCTGTAGGATACGGACAGACTATATCCCAGCCATATATTGTTGCTTTTATGACAGAAGCCCTTGAAACAAAAGAAGAACATAATATTCTGGAAATAGGCACAGGTTGCGGATATCAATCTGCTGTAATTGCTTCTATTGTTAAAGGAGTCTATACGGTAGAAATAGTGGAAGAACTTTATAAAAAATCAAGTGAATTGTTGCAAAAATCCGGTTATCTCAATGTTAAATGTAAATACGGAGACGGCTATGAAGGATGGCCTGAATTTGCTCCTTTTGACGGTATTATAATAACGGCGGCACCTCCCAGATTACCTGTTAATCTTTTTGAACAACTGAAGGTTGGCGGGAAAATGATAGTTCCTGTAGGAAGCGGATGGCATCAGGAACTTAAAAGCATAACTAAAAAACCTGAAGGTCTCTATACGGAATTTTTACTCGATGTCCGTTTTGTTCCTATGATAGGTGAGATAGAAAGGCAGATATAAACATGGATGAACATGATAAAAATAAGCTGGCAGGAAGATATTATCTTGTACAAAAAATAGGTAAAGGAGGGATGGGTGAAGTATTTAAAGCAAAAGATCTTCTTGAAAATAGAATAGTTGCCGTAAAACTACTTCATCCCCATCTGCAGTTCGGTAAATATATATCAAGATTTAAAAGAGAAGCAGAGTATCTGTCGAAACTATCCCATCCCAATATAGTTAAATTTTATTCTCTTGAGCAGGATGAAAAAAATATTTTTCTGGTTATGGAATATATTGTAGGGAGAAAAATAAGAAGCTATATAAAACTTTCTCCTGCTCCTGTGGAGGACGTAATGAAGTGTGCAATTCAGATATGTGATTCCCTTGATTATGCTCATTCTATGAATATGATACACAGGGATATAAAACCTGA
>CALARM010000141.1 GCA_937888925.1 uncultured Synergistia bacterium
CGAGTTTTTCATAAATTCTGTGATTTGTACCTTCACCGAAAAGATATACATCCTGTGAGGTAAGGTATGGCAAAAAAGCATAAGAATCTCTGAAGGTTTCGACTTTTCCTGTTTGACTTACAGTCCGTAACATATAAGAGAAAGACTTTTCTCTGCCGGGATAGGCAATTTCATAAAAGCCTTCGTCATGAATCTTATACATCTTATATTCTTTTTCTCCATCTTCCATGTCCACTACATAAGCGTCCACGGCATCAGGCAAAAAAGATCTTACAGTTACGCTTTTCCTGCCCTGAAGCTCCACTTCATGGATGCCGAGAACAGAAAAAGGATCATGATGTTCAAGATATATGATTTTATAAATATCTTCCCATGAAACTGTTGGTAACATTTTTTTCACTCCTATCTGGTATTTCTGATTTTATACACTTATATCTGCAATATGTTCAACCTTAACGGAATAATTCCTTCAATAAGAATTTAATATATAGTAATTCTAAAGTGAGTGGTGAATAGTGAGTGAAAGGTCACATTCACTACTCACGACTCACCACTCACTATTCACTATTGAATTTATAAAAAATTATATTATAATAAATTAATAAAGATTTTTCGGAGGGTTAATATGAGAGATAATAAAAGTCATCTATCTGATGACATATTACTGCAGAAACGCTATAAAATTATCGATCTCATACATACAGGCCCTGTAAGTAAAACATACAGAGGAATCGATATAAAAGATAGTTCTTATGTATTTATTAAAGAAGTAATTAATACCTATAGAGATCCTTCATTACGTTACCAGGCGATAGAGCAATTCAAAGACGAAGTTAAAATTTTCTTCAAGCTAAAACAGGAAAATCTCCCGAAATTTAAAGATTATTTTGATTATAATAATAACAGATATCTTATAATTGAATATATAGAAGGAGATAAGCTGGATATGTTTATTCAAAAAGAGGCAGATTTCATAAGTGAAAAACATATAATTAACTGGTCTATTCAGTTATGTGAGGCACTTTCATATCTTCATAATACAAAACCTCACCCTGTTATTTTCAGGAATATGACTCCATGGAGCATAATTGTCTCAAAGGACGGCACCCTGAAACTTATGGATTTCGGCATATCCAAAATATACGAATATGGATCCAGTACAAGAATTATTGCAAAAACTATAACTAAATATTATTCTCCCTTAGAACAGCATGGAGGTATTACAGATACAAGATCTGATATATATTCCCTGGGAGCTACACTTTATTATTTAATAACAGGAACAGAGCCTATGGATTGTATGGATAGAACCATAGAAGAAGAGCCAATGAAATCATGCAGGGAATTAAACAGTAATATTTCTTCACATCTGGAACATATAGTAATGAAAGCAATGGAAATTGACAGAGAACATCGATACCAGCATATAGAAGACATGAAACAGGATTTAATTAAAATAAGCAGGACAGCAAATAATATGCCGGGTATATTAAAAGATATTGCTTCCAGGAAAACTATCCCTGAGAAACCGCAGGGTTCTTCTATAAAAATCAACCTGCCTCCTAAAGAGATAAAAACATTAAATCCGGTTCAGGAAGAAAAAAAGGAGATAAAATCTTTCAATCCAAGAAGTCTCACTCCTTCCCGTGATATTTCCAACAAGTTAAAAGAAATGAGAGCAATCAATAAAAAACCCGGAATAACAGGAGAAGCTCCTGAACTGCACTTCGGAAAATTAATAAAAGGAAGATATAAAATAACAGAATTAATTGAAACAGGCTATTTAAGCAAAAGCTATAAAGGAATAGATATAGAAAAAGATGAGATCATAACTATTAAAGAAATTTTCTATGACCTTTATCTGCAATCAGGAGAAAAGAAGGAAATAATAGAACAATTATTTGAAGAAACAGGGAATCTTGTAAATCTGAACCATCCGAATTTACCGGTTTTCGAAGATTATTTTTATCATGAAGGCAAATATTATCTTATTATGGAATATATAAACGGGGAAAATATGACATCAGTTATTGAAGATTTCGTCCCCCCCTGGGAAATAGTATTGGAATGGACATATCAGTTATGCGATGTTCTTGCCTATCTCCACAGCAGAAAGCCAAAGCCTGTCATTTTCAGAGGCCTGTGTCCGGATAATATTATACTTGAATATACAGGTAAGATTAAATTAAGCGATTTTGGTATTTCAAAACTCTATGATCCTTCTGAAAGGACTATTTCTGTGGCGAAAGTAGCAAATACCAATTTTTCTCCTCCGGAACAATATAGCGGTCATACAGATAAAAAAAGTGATATCTATTCACTAGGTGCTACAGTATATTATTTTCTTACAGGCATCTTACCAAATGATTCAGTTGACAGGGTCATATCAAATCTGCCTCTTGCACCTGTAGAATTCAGCAGAAATATTCCGCAGGAAATAAAAGAATTAATATTCAGAGCGACAGAGATAGATAAACATATGAGATTTCAGGACATGTCAGAAATAAAAAAACATGTAGAATCCATCAGTCACTTATATTCATTAAAGCTCCTCTTATAGCCTGCTGAACCTGAATATTTTCATTTTCGACTTTAAGGGCTTCCTGTAAAGGACCATAAGCTTTTTTATCTTTCAAAGCTCCCAGGGCATTGGCGGTAGCAATACGGACTGACCTGTCAGGATCTTTTAACAATCTACAGAGAGGAATAACAACTATCTTCGAATCTGCAATTCCTTTCCCGAATTCCTCAACAACTGCTTTTTTTACAATCGGATTTTCATCATTTAATCCATCGGACAGGAGTGCATTAATAGCTGCAGCACCGTTAATCTTTCCAAGTGCTTCAATTACACTCAGACGAACAAGATAATAAATATCCCTTTTCAAAATATTTTTCATAGGTTCCACTGCTTCTGAGGCCTTTAAATTACCAAGTGCTACAACTGCACTGGCTCTTACATTCCAGTCTTTATCTTTCAATGTATCTATGAGTGGTTTTATACCATCCTTATAATTAAGATTTCCTATGGAAATAGCAGCAGCAGAGCGGACTGCAGATGTTTCCTCTTTATTTTGTAATATTGCTGCAATTTTTGCTGCCGCATCTTTATTTTGCCTTTCAGCCAGACGATATATAGATATACTCTTTGTAACACTATCTTTACTGTCAAGACTTCTCATAAGTCTCCAGTCTGTACTTAACCAGTAAAAAGCTGTACCGGCAAAACACAGAAATACAAAGATAAAACCAATAACCTGCTTTTTTCTTTCTGCTGCCTTTTTCGCATGTATATAAGGAGTGGATATTTCTGTTTCGTCTTTATCTTTCGACTCACCCCTCTTTATGGCACTTTCACACTCTGATGCCATTTTTTTTGCGACGCTGTGGTTTGGATAGGACAGGATATATTTTTCAAAACATGTCTTTGCCTTTCTGTAATTTTTCATATGATACAGGCATACTCCCTGGCTGAGAAGCAAATCCGTTTCCAATTCGCCTAACTCTATTGCATGGGAATAACTGTTAAGTGCTTCTCTATAATTTTTACTCTTCTCCAGAGCTTCACCCTGCATTTTCCATACATATTTATCTTTCGGGTTCTTTTTCAGAGAGTTTCTAAATGCTATGAGAGCTTTCTGAAAATCCCTGTTCTGCAAATAAGAACGGCCTTCAAGACCTTCCATAACACCGCTTTTTGTTCTCAAGTTCTCAAGTTCATTTCTAAGACCGGGAATATTAAACCCCTGCTGTTCAAGAAGGAAAAAAAGTTCCACTGCCTCAATGTAGCATCCTATTTTAACGAGGAGATTACCTTTTTCAGAGAAAGCCTGAGCCTTTATCTCTGTATCAAGTTCCCCTGCTTTTGTCATACATGGTATGGCTTCCGTATAACGTTTAAATTCTTTTAGAATTAACCCTTTATAATACCAGGCTTTAGCAAATTCGTCATCATGCCCGATAGCTTCTTCTACAAGTTCTATAGCCTGTTTATAATCTTTTTCTTCATAAATCTTTACAGCCTGAGTAAGCACTGCTTTAGCTTTGGCCGGTCTCCGTTGTTTCATTTGTAGTTCCTCCTTAGGACACTTTATAACACCTTAAATAAACCTGTAAGTGAATAGCGGCGATTAAATCGTCTTCTATTTGTATTATCTTCAATTTTTCCTTTTATAGTAGCGACAAAATATTTGGCTATCACATAAAATCCCAGTTCTTCCATTAATTTTCTATCTGAAGTGTCAAAACGAGAAATCTCGGCAAAACACTTGTATCCTTTATTCTCAACAAGTCTTGCAAGTTCGGCAAGCAGTAAAATAGCATATTCATTATTGTTGTATTCCCTGTCCATTATAACTCTGATTTCAGAGCAATTATTTCTCACAGGTTGGTGATAGCCAATACCTGTAACGGTAGAATTCTCAAGTAAACAAAAGTATATGTCCTTATCTACAGAGTTATGCAATATATCCTTTTGAGTTCCGAAAGTTCCGTAATCTACTCCTGATAATATATTACAGCACTCGCCAAGTAAATCCGTAGAAAGAGGAGAAAAATGAAGTGAAGGGTTATTAATTTCAGGCAAAAGATGCCGCCTGTCTCTTACAAGTAGATAACCGCCTTTTTCAAGATCTATTAAATAATTAAATACCAGGTTTATAAGTAAACTGTCATCACTTCTTATATTAACTACAGGAGAATGCAAATCTTCGAGAGCTTTACAAAAACATTCATCGGCAAAATAATCATATTCTTTCCTTACATAAAAATCAAGAATCTCAGAATTTTTAACTATATAGTAACCGACTGGCTCATCATTTTCTATAAATGCCTGAACAGTTCCACCGTAAATAAGCCTTTCCTGAAAGGCACCAAAACATGGAAAAAGTAATTCATTTAATTTTTGCTTTCTTAAACTTCTTATATTTTCAAGAGAAGATTTTATTAAATTCAATATATGACCTTCCTTATAATTATAGTTTATACAGAAAACATTACTATTATAGCAATAGACATATAATAATACAACCCCTTTCAAGTTATTGATTTCTTGAAAAATTTATGATAAAATTGAATAAAAATAAAGTTACAAGGAAGAGACATGTATGAGAAAAATTATAAAAAAGACAAAAGGATTTACGTTACTTGAAATAATGATTGCCATTGGTATAATGGCAGTACTTATGTCAGTTCTTATACCGTCGTTTCAGAGAGCCAGATGGCAGGCAAAACTTTCAGTATGTATTGAAACAATAAAAAATGTTGCTACGGCAATAGAAACATATTCAATGGAACGTGATAATCAGAGACCTCCGCCCGATCTGGCTGCACTGGTTCCGGGATATATAAAAACTGTCCCCATTGAACCGGTATGCAAGCTAGAATATACATATGTAGTATCTACTCTTTCAGATAAAAATTTTACCATTTTCTGTCCCGGTCCAAAAGCAAATCATAAAGAGCTGTCTGTCCCGATCTATCATCCTTTATACAGTCCTGCAACAGGTCAGGAAAAAGGGATAGAAATATAATAGAAACAGATGAATTTTATCAGTGGTTTTTCCAGAAGCTGTGTAAGTACCTGTTTTTACTGGCCAGAAGCAGAGGTTTTACTGGATTGTGGTCCCTTTGCCTCTATCTATGGATTAAATGCCAGTCATATATTTATATCTCACTGTCACAGTGATCATATAAGTGGAATAATAAATCTCCTTTATATAAAATACTACAGAAATAAACTTCAGGGAATCAAAATCTATACACTTCCCGATATATGCGACTATATAAAAGATTTACTATCCATAAGTTTTAAAAAAGGAGTAATCCAGTCCTCTGACATAGAAATAAATCCTTTAACCGATGAAGGAATAAAAATAAAAAATAATATTTACTGTTACCCTCTCCCTACATATCACAGATGTGAAAGTACGGGATTTATTTTCATCAAAGAAAAAACAGTGGAACTGACTTATACGTCTGACACAAACAGTAATGTATTAACCCATCCTTCTGTAACAGATGCAAAACATCTTATTATTGAAACGACTTATCTTGAGAAAAAAGACATAGAAAAAGCGAATGCACGGGGTCATATTGCGTTACCGGAACTGGAAGATTTTGTCAGTAAATTTAAAGGAGAGAAAATATATCCTGTCCATTTTCTCGAATCATATAATACAGCAGATATTTATAATGCCATAAAAAACATGAAATTTAATTTTCTCTTTAACCCGATAGGATTGACTCTGCAGGGGTGTTGAATAAAACACCCCTGCCATAAACCGGTTAAAACCCCGGGCTGGGGCTCGGGCTGGGTGATACAGACGGTGCAGGTGTCGCAAAAAATGGCATATAAGATTTTGGAGGAGAAATTTTATCTTTAATAGCTTCAGGCTTTATTTGTAAAAGATTACCGGCCAACATAGGAATATTCATATTCCACTGTTCCCATCCCCCGGGATTAGCTGTATCGATTTCGGCAGGAGATGTAGGGGGCTGATCGGAAGAAGTAAGAGAACTATGTCCGCCGTCTACTATACTTTTTTCATCCTGGAAATTCTTATGATAAAACCTCACTTTCCCATTAAATACCCGAAGAATAGTCTTATTATCATTAGAGGAAATATCAAAGTCTGCTCCAAGTGATTCAGCGAAGGCATTATCAGTAACTATCTGAAGCTTTTGAGTGTCAAATTTGGTCGCTTCTTTCTGCGATACCCATATCGCTCCTTCTATGAGATTAATCTTACAGGAATAACCCTCTCCTCTGGCTCTCTGTATATAATCAATGCGGAGTTCACTGTTTTCACCCATTCTGACAGAAGTCTCTTTTGACACAACAAAAACTACTATAGATGAGCTATCAGTTTTAAGCTTATCTCCATTGGTCAGTTCCGGATAGCCGGCAAGTTTTTTCATGCCGGAATTATCAGAACTTTTTCTTATATCCACATCTCCCTGATAATAAACTACAGGAAGACCAAAAGAAGGGAAAAACATTTTAAACATTGTGTATAATACTGCAAGAACAATTACAGCAGAACCACCAATCCAGGCAAATTTCGGAACCCTTGAAACTTTTCTTCTCACCTTACTGACATAAATGCTGACAGGCGAAGGTTTTGGTAATTTTTCTGACAGCATATCATAAAAAGTTGCAGAAGCTTTCTGTCTTACAATACCATTCATTGCTGCCTGTATTGCCTTTAATTTTTCTGCTATTACAGAACAATTGGGGCATGACCTTATATGGGTTTGCATTTTTATATACTCAGAAGCTTTTGGTTTATCATCTTCTTCACCAAGATAATATCTTCTGAGATCGTCTTCAAATTGTGTACAGCTCATGATAACTCCTTCTCCTGTGTTTTTTTATATTTAGTCTCCCAGGCAGGTTCCTGCCCAAAGGTTTGATATAAAAATATATCCTCTACAATAACCTGATAATCCTGGCAATCCTTTAATACTATTAACCCCGGTCAAAATTAATTCAGCATTTTTTGTAATTTAATCTTGGCAAGAAAATTCCTGTTTTTAATATTTTCTTCCGGCATATCAAGTATAGAAGCCATATCTTCATAGGATAGTTTTTCAATATCTCTCAGAACCAGAACAGTCCTCAATTCGTCAGGTAATATTTCAATGGCATGAAATACAAGATCCCTGAATTCCTTTGTCTTATATTTCTTTACAGAATCCTTCATTAATTCTTCCTGTTTATGGTTAAAGAGATATTCTATCTCTTCTTCCGGATTGGTATAGTCAGAACCATTTCCTGAGCTTTTATCTCTGAGTCTGGATAGTTCAAAATTCGCCATATTGAGAGAAAGCTGATATAACCATATGGTAAAAGCTCTTATATTTTCAAGATTTCTGAGATTATTGTGAACTTCCAGAAAAACTTCCTGAGCAAGTATTTCAACTCTCTCTTTTGTAACCCTGGAACCAAGAAGATAATAAAGAGTATTAAAAATATCATCTTTATAACCTTCCACAAGTTGCTTAAAAGACTCTTCATCTCCATTAAGAAATTTTTCTATTAAAGTAACATCATCCTGTTTTTTCATAATCTTCACTTCCCCTATTCAGTGAACAGTTACCAGTTATCAGTGACCGGTCATCCGTAGCATTACATACTCTTCACTCTTCACTCTTCACTTTTCACTTTTCATATAATATTCATAAATACACATTTCAAATATTTACTTTCAGGCATAGAAAGAAGAACCGGATGGTCCGGTGACTGGTTACCACAGGCAATTATCCTGGCTTCTCTCTTTGCCGACATGGAAGCTTCTTTTAATAATCTGAAAAATACATCTTCTCTGAGATTGTGAGAGCATGAAGAGGTAACTAAAATACCTCCCGGCACCAGAAGTTTCATTGCTCTTAAATTCAGTTCCCTGTACCCGGCAATTGCTTCTTTAACTTTCTTTTTATTTTTCACGAAAGCCGGCGGATCTAAAATTATCCAGTCAAAAAATTTCTTTTTAGCAATACAGGAACTTAAAAAATCAAAAACATCTTCTTTAATAAATTCCATTTTATCAGAATACAGATTCATAGCAGCATTTGCTCTGGCCAGTGCTATAGCAGAGTCAGAAGCATCGATACAGGTTACGTCAGATCTATTCCCTGCTCTTAAAGCCCATGCCCCTGAATAACAAAAACAATCAAGTCCTTTTCCTGAAAGATTTAAACTGCTAAAATAATCTCTGTTAGATCTTTGATCAAGAAAAAAACCGGTTTTCTGTCCATCCCATAAATCTACTTTAAATCGGACAGAACCCTCTTCTATGGAAAAATCCTGAAGTTCGTTCTTTTGAATTCCACCTAAGATTATCTTTTCCTGCTTAAGACCTTCTAATTTTCTAAAAGGTGAATCATTTCTTAAAATTATAGCTGCAGGAGAAAAAATTTCCCTGAAGATATCCACAATATCATTCATAAACTTCTCAATACCAAGGGTCAAAAATTGCATTACGAGGAATTTACCGTATTTATCTACTATAAGACCGGGGAGAAAATCTGATTCACTGAAAATAATTCTGAAAGCTTCTCTATTAACTATAATTTTATCTCTGTAATTAAGAGAATCCATAATACGTGAGAAAATAAATTTCCTATCTATGTCAATATGTTCTCTGGAAAGAATCCTTACCGTAATCAGACTATGGGAATTAAAATAACCGGTACCAACATATTTCTTTTTAAAATCACAGACATCTACTATATCTCCATCCTGATATATCCCTTCAATAGTGTTTATTTCATTACTGAAAATCCAGGGATGTCCGCTATTAACTCTATTTTCTTCATGTTTCTTAAGATAAATTTTAGGTCTCATTAATATTATCGTGACGCGTGACGCG
>CALARM010000142.1 GCA_937888925.1 uncultured Synergistia bacterium
AGTATAATTTTTACAAAAAAATTGGGGCAAGCAAATGTGACAAGGTCAAGTTATAATCAACTTTGTAATTGGAGATTTGACAGAAAACTCTTAATAGAATATCATTGGCTAATAAGAAAATCAAATTTTAATAATGTATCACCAATCGAATATTTGAGATATATCTTCAGACATGTTATAATAAACATCAAAAATAGAAAGGGGAGTATCTATTGATAGACATAAAAGTTGTTGATAAATATCTGGAAGACCTTGGAAAGTCTGATCCTAAATACTGGCCTGCAGCAAGATATGAGCTTGTAAAACTCGGCCCTGAAGTTACAGAGTTTATGATTAAATTTTTAAAACATAAAAATCCTGTTATGAGAGGCAGAGTGGCAAGAATACTCGGAGAAATAGGAGATAAAGAAACTGTGCCATTCCTTATTGAACTGCTCAGGACAGATAAAGACAGTTATGTCTGCAGCAGTGCAGCAAGCGCTCTCGGAGAGATAAAAGACAGCAGAGCTATTGAGATTTTAATTGAAAAGCTTTCCGTAAAAGAGCCAAAGGTAAGAAAAGAAGCTGCCAGAGCACTTGGATCACTGGAGGTTCCTGCAGCACTGGAACCTTTAATGAAATATTATGAAAAAAGCTCGGGAGAAGAAAAAATCTGGGCTATATACGCTTTAATCAAACTCGGTAAATCAGAACTTGTATATCTTCTGGAAGATAATTTAAAAGAAGAAGTTTTACTTGCAGCCATTACCGTGGCAGGCCATCTGAATTTATCGGAAACTGTACCACTGTTGCTTGAATTACTCAATATTTCTAAAGATGTTAGATTCAGAATAGAAATCATTAAATCACTTGCACAGACCGGTAACCCTGTCGTAAAAGAAAAACTTGAACAGTACTATGAAAAATGCAGGGGAGAAGAGAGAATATGGGTCATTTATGCACTCTGTAAACTGGGTGACAGAGACAGGGCATGTGTGATTATGGATGTTCTGGAAAGGGATGTACGTAAAGCTTCTGCTATGGCTCTCGGTGAAACAGGACATAAAGATAGCTGTAACGTATTATTGAAAACTCTTAAAAGTGATGAAGGAGAATTACGGTACAGAGCTGTTCAGGCTTTACAGAAACTTGGTGATATTCAAATACTTGATAATCTTGAACAGGCTCTTTCTGTTGAAAGTGAAACTTACATAAAACTTGCCATAGAAGAAGCTATAAGTTGTTTAAAGAAAGGAGAAGCTTGAGATGAATACAGAAGATAATAACATGGATATGGAGAATTTAGATGAGGAAATTTCAAGAAATACATCGGAACTTATTAACCTTGGTGAGAGGATTATCAGTTATAAGCCAAAGGGAGTAAGGCATGAAGCCATTGAAATCATACAGGGACTTGCATCAAAACTGAAACAGAATATGGAATATTCCAAAAATTTGGAAAAAGACCTTGCAAAAGCCAGGGATGATTCGGAAAAATTTAAAAAACAGAATAAAACTATTGAAGAAAAAAATAAATCCCTTGAGGGAGAACTGAGCAATAAAACAAAGGAATTAAATGATTATATAGGTAATCTTGAGCAAAACAAGGGAAGTTTAGAGGGAAACCTTTCTTCTATAAAATTAGAACTTTCAGGTGCAATGAAGAAAATAAATTCTCTGGAAGAAGAAAATAAGTCTTTACATGAAGAGAATTCCTCTCAGAAAGACATGATCGCAAATCTGGAGAAAAAACTCCTTGAAGAACTTGATAAGGAAAATACCAAAAGAGAACATGCCGAGAAAAGGTTTGATGCAAAGGTTATTGAATTGAGAACCTATATAAAATATTTGAATGAAGAAATAGAAGAACTGACTGAAGCAAATAAGCTTCTCAGCACGGAACTTTCCACATACGTCCAGGAAGTGGAAGCAAATGAAAAGAGCTGGAGCGCCATTCAGGAGACTCTTAAGGCAAGCCTGAACGAATAAATAGCGTGTGGTGAGCAGTAACCTGTCTGCTCACCACTAAATTTCTCCCCACAGTACAGCTTTGAACCCGCCCCCTTCTGCTCTGGCAGATTCCAGAAGTTTGAGATACCTTTTTGAAGATACAATAAAGAATTTACCTTTTTTTATATCAATATTTATATTACCTGCATCTCCATTATCCGGCTTTTCACTGGTCGGTACCGGGTTATTCGGATCTATAGCCACAACTCCACCTGTTACATGAAAGACAGGATCTATTTTTACTGCATTGGGATCTATCGCTAATGAACCACTCTGAAATTCATTACTTATTAATGTCATAATAGTGTTCTTCTGCTCTGCTGTTATAGTACCCGCTCCAAGAGCTGAAAAATTGCCCGGTAAATTTATATCAGGTAATTCACCTGCTACAAAAGGGCGTCCTTCTACAGAACCTGAGCATGATGTTATTCCATGTATAGTAAATGAGTTCGGTCCATTTCTTTTGATAAAAGAACCTTCTCCTCCATTAATAAAAATATTCCCTGTACCATCGGCAGCAACACCTGTCCTGAAAGGAAGAGACAGAGTATCTGCCGGTTTGAAAAATACAATATCTTCCCACTCTGAAGGCCATTGAGTATTTTCTGATATATTATTGGCAGGATTCATCGGATCATCCGGCCGGAGTATACCCATATTTATATTTTCATTACTGTAAACAAGTCCTGTTACATTTATATCCAGTTCTTCCCTTCTGCTGGACGGAAGTTTCATTGTGAGATCCTTTGATGACATAATTGCCACTCCGGGATCTTCAGGGCCAACTACATTAGATTCTCCTATGAATGTTCCTTCTCCTGTTATATACACCGAGCCATTTCCTCTGACAGGGCCGGCTACTATAAGATTTCCTCTGTCAACGTACAGTGCAGGCATATGGCTCTCTGTACCATCAAGGTATATGCCTGACTCGGCTATATTAATATTCGGGTCATAGTCAGTACTGGAAGGATTTGCGTAGGAATAATCCAGTTCAAATTTTATGTCATTTCCATTTGTATTGAATAACATATCATCTTTTATATGAAGCTGTCCGTTTTTAACTTCACACAGTGATAATGGAAGCTCCGGTTTTACCCTGTCTTTATATATTACATATGTTGTATTTCCATTAACATCGACTTTGCTTGAAGCAGCAAGAGTATTTCTCGCTTTTTCTATGGTTTTTCCTACGTCTACCGGTTTGACGTTTTTACTCTGCTGCACCGGATCAACGGAAGAATTATTGTCTGTATCCAGGTTTTTCGAAGGTCCTGATGTTTTAATATCTATATGTCCGTTTGCACTGACAATGCCTCCATGAAGAAATACATTTGTTTTGCTTAAACCCTTCCTGGTATGTATGGCAGAACCCTCTATTTCTGTTTTCACACTGTTTGAATGAAGTGTACCTGCTTCTGAAGAGTTTTCTGCCGTAGCTTCCTTTCTCAGATCAAAGGTATCTGCGTCTACCATTGTCTGGCCTGATGAAAAAGAGCCGGGATAATTAAAATCTCTCTGAAGTATAACTCTGAGGCGTTTTGTTATTTTACTGTCACCTCTGTCAACAATGCCTGTAACAATTAAATCTACAGAAAATCCCGGCACATTTACTCCGCCCCATCCCCCATTTCTTGTCCCCAATCTGAGGTTATTTACCGAGTAATAATCTGCTGTATTATCAAAGGTGATTTCAAATCTTCCGGGAATATCTACCATAGGCTTATTCACAGGTGTTTCCCATGTCGGATCTTCATTCAGACAGTATATTGCATAGGCAATACCTGATTCTGCAACCTTTAAAGCCATAACTCTGCCTTCTGTAATACTGGTAAATTTATTGTTGTAATAGTTTATTACGACAAGGGATGTAGTAACCATTGTGAGGATTACCGATACCATAAGGATGGATATAAGTACCATACCGTCAGAATTATTCTTCATAACAACACTTCCTTTCATAAAATCTTATTACTCCTCAGTATTTTTTAGTATTGCTGTATTTTTTATTGTTATTTTTTCTTTCCCTGCATTGTCGGAAAAATCCTTCTGAAAAGCAAGCCTGTCTTCCAATATGGATTTTTCTAAAATAATATTTATGTCAACAGCACTTTTACTGTCCGGATTATCTGTGAGAATCATTTCATATATATGTTTTGATAGTACTCTTGGTATTCCTATATATTCTTCTCCTGGCACTGATGGAATACTGTTTGGTTCGTAAAAATATAATTCAATATCTGTCAGCTTTGTATTTGTATAAGGAGCATGTTTTATTACTTTTCTTACAAGTCTTTTTCTGTCACCTGGAGAACCTGAACATTTTTTATCGGAACTGTCTCTTGGGAGGGTATAATATAGAATATAGGCCTGCCATTTCGGCTCTCCTGTATAGTGATTATATTCTATAATACCTTTATCATTCATAGCACTCTGTAATATGGCATATTCTTTCCCCTTACCCCCTATTACGGCAGTTCTTCTGTCGCTCTGAGCAAGATCCTTCAGAAGGAAATTCATACAAATAGATGACTCCTGCTGTGTCTCAGTTTTATTCTGCACCAGCTTCCATGATTTAAGACCTGTGCTGAACATAATAGTAATAGCAAGTAAAAAAATAGAAAATATTACTGTTGTCAGCATTAATTCCAGTGTTGTATGTCCTTTCATAATAAGCCTTTCCTTACTGAGTTTTAAATTCTTCCAGAGTAACGGATGTGTTACCTTCCCCTGTTGTTCCTTTGCTTATTACTGTAACACTGACACTTTTTAACCTGTTACCTGTTCCCGGAACATATGAAACTTTTACTTTATAAAAATAAACTGTTCCTCCTGTATCGGAAAGTGTTTCTGATGGGTAAGGGGAAGGAGGAAATTTAATGCCATTATTATCAGAGTCTGTCGCCTGATCAAAGGAAGGCTTTGAGCCGTCAAAGATGCCAACTTCTACGTCAGTATAGGTCATAAGCATGATTTTATTCAATATTCCCTCTGCAAGGTTTATATCTGTTACTTTTTTGGCGGTTTTTTTTGATGCAGAAAGGCCGCTTATGAATACGGAAGAAATGGATACTATAATGATACCGAGAAGAAAAATACCGATTACTACCTCGGCAAGAGTAAAACCTTTTTTCAATTTATCTGAAGGCCTCCCTTAAATTTCGCTCCAGAAGATACACCGGAAATTGACATTACTCGATTCGCTGAAGTCCAGAAGTTTAAGATATTTCGGTGAAGATATTATGGATACATGTCCCTGTCCTATAGAAACCTTGATATTCCCTGCTGTATTTGTATCAGGATTGGATTTGCTGGGAACGGGATTGTTGGGATCCACTGCTACAAGACCTCCTGTGAAAGAAAAATTGGGAGGGATTTTTTCTGCAGTGGCTGACGGCGTCGGAGTTGGGTTAGTACTTCCACCACCGGAACCAGAACTAGAAACTCCTGAACATTTATCAAGCAATTGAGCCATTATTGTATCTGCTTCATAGTTTTTTATATAAGTGCCGCTAATATCACTTCTACCGTCTTCATCTTTAATACCAGTCTTCTCATTTATGATCAGGATATGAAATCCCTCTGTCCCTCCACCACCTGTACCGACATTGATCGTCAGTGTATAGCTGCCATCAGCATTTCTTGTAAGGGTACCGGTAGTTCCACCATTAAGCTGTACATCTATTTTGATATCATTATTTTTGTAGCCATAAATAGGCAGATCATATGATGGCTGGCTTGTTTCCGTTGCTCCTCCCGAACCATCTTCCCAGTCATCAGGCCACGGAGTTGCTGCAGTATTCTTAGCAGGATTTACTTCACTGTTCGGATCGAGGATGTTGATATTTATATTTCCATGACTGTAGACAAGACCGGTAATACTTTGATCTAAAGCCTTTTTCTTACTGGAAGGTAATTCCATGGAAACATTACCTTTACTGACAACTGCCACACCTGTATCATCAGAAGCAACTATATTTGTTTCCCCTATAAGGGCAGTGTCCCCCGATACATAACATGAACCATTTCCTGTTATCGGGCCTGCAACCTTCAGATTTCCCTGATCTACATATAATGACGGTGAATTGCCGTTTTTATCTTTTTCCAGATATATGCCTGCATCTTTTGACTTATCGTTTAATTCGAATTTTACATTACCGGTAAAAGCAAGATCTTCTTTTATATAAAGTTTACCCTTTTTAACTTCGCAGGAAGCAGGCAGAGTTGACGGACCCTTTACATCATCTTTATTAATTACATAGGTGCCTCCTGTCAGATTACTGGATACTTTCTTTTTCCCGTTACTGATAATTTTATCCAGATCCAGAGGTGTTACATTTTTACCAGGTGAGAAAGGAGCCGTTGTTGAATCTGTATCAAGGTCAGAAATCTTAACCTCACCCTGTGCAGTGGCTTTACCGCCATGTAATAACACTTTAGAGTTCTTTGTATCTATGGCAAAACCATCGATGCCTGCTCCTGTTTTGACACTGTTTGAATGAATGTTTCCTGAAATACCCGGATTTTCTTTTGTAGCTTCTGTTTTTATATCTGCCGTATTGGCATCTACTGTGGTCTGGCCGCTTGAGAAAGAACCGGGATAATATATATCTCTCTGCAGTATGGCTCTGATACGTTTTACAGATTTAACTTCGTCCTTTCCTGCATAGCCTGTTACAATAAGCTCAACTGAATGTCCGGGAACACCTTTCCCGCCCCATCCGCTTAAAACTTTTTCATCTGTGGCATCATTTTTTAAATTATTTACCGAATAATAAGGCTTTGTTCTGTCAAAGGTTATTTCGAACCTTCCGGGCACACCTGTCATAGGAACACTGACGACCTGATTTGGTTCCCATGTCGGATCTTCTTTAAGACAGTAGATTGCATAGGCTACTCCTGCTTCTGCAACCTTGAGGGCTGATGCATTATTTTCTGCTCTGTTTGTAAAGCCCAGATTGTAGTAATTAAGGACAACCAGAGAACTGGCGACCATTAATAGAACTACTGTCACCATGAGAATAGATATAATTACTATACCTTTATTTGAAGATTTTTTCATAAAATAACCACCATTCCTTTCTTTTTATAAAATCGTGACAGAAACCTTCGTCCCCTGTAGGCGAGGTCATTGACTATTGCGTATTATTTAACATCACAGTATTTTTTATTATTATTTTTTCTTTGCCTGCAGTGTCAGAAAAATCTTTTGTAAAAGCCAGTCTGTCTTCCAGCATAGATTTTACTATGGTAATCTCTATGTCGATTGCATTTGCATTCTCAGAATTTTCTTTCAGATCCATTTCATATACATGCCTGGATAATACTTTTGGTTTCCCTATAAATTCCTCTCCTGAAGTTTTTACGTCAATATCATTAAAGTATGTTTCAAAATTCTTTAATTTTTCGTTGTTAAAGGGGGTATGTTTTATTATCTTTCTTATGAGCTTTTTCCCTAACCTGGGATTATTTGGATCAAGAGTACCGGGAATAGTAGAAGGATCTGTCAGAATCATAGAAAATTCTTTACCTTTTTTACTCCTGGGAAAAGTGTAGTATAGAATATATGCCTGCCATTTCGGTTTCCCTGTGGTATGGTCATATTCATAAAGGCCGAACTCATTTATATCACTCTGCAGTATGGCATATTCATAGCCTTTCCCACCTATTGTTGCAGTAGATTTATCTGTATGGAGAAAATCTTTTACAAGAAACATATTACAGATAGACGCTTCCTGCTGTGTCTCAGTTTTATTCTGCACCAGATTCCACGATTTCAGTCCTGTACTGAAAATACTGGTAAGAGCAAATAAAAATATAGAAAATATTACTACTGTTAACATTAATTCCAATACTGAATGACCTCTCATGATAAACCTCTATTATAATCGTCACCTGTCAAACAGCAACAGGAAACCATTAAATTTGAATTTTACTGGCTTTTAAACGTTTCCAGTGTTGTACCTGTTATCCCTTCTGAGCCTGCCCCTGCGCTTGTTACTGTTACAATGATACTTTTTACTTTACCACCGGTGCCGGTGACATCATGTACTGTTACTTTATAAAAATAGACAGTTCCGCCTTTCCCACCCGTACTGCCGGGTATTTCGAAGGGATAAGGAGATGGAGGAAATTTAACCCCATTTATTACAGTCTGTGATGTTGGAGGTTTCTGCGAGCCGTTAAAGGTACCTGTGCTTATTTCGCTGTAGTTCATAAACATAATCCTGTTTAACATCCCCTCTGCAAGACTGATGTTTGTAACTTTTTTCCCTGATTTTTTTGCTGCAGAAAGACCGCTTATAAATACAGACGTAATTGTAATTATAATAATACCCAGCAGAAAGATACCAATTACTACTTCTGCAAGAGTAAAAGCTTTTTTTCTCAATTTTTGTCCTCTTTTCTGGAAAAATCAGACAATAGTACCTGTAAAAAACTATAACATAAAAATTAAGCTAAAGTCAACTAATTTTTTATTATAGAAAAATAGAACCAAAAAATAATAAAAAATTAATATAAACCCCTTATATTTTTATGAAAATTGTTTATAATAGAAATAGGGGATATTTATGCATAACCCGTTACCTGTCACGAGAAAGAGGAGGTGTGTAATTATGAAGATTCCGAAACCGCCACCGATTGAAGAACCTGATTTCCCTGTATATGCTTTTTAATATAGACGATTCCTTTGTCGAATAAGTCGATCATACTTCTACAATATCACCGATGACTTCACCGTTGATAGCTCTTTTTTGTTGTGCTATAAGATAATCATTTATATCGGTCTGTTCTTTTATTGCTCTTTCAAGATGCATATCCAGAATTTTTCTTACAGATATACCTGCTTCATTGCAGTAAACCAGATCTGCATAATATTTGGCAAGGCTGACGACTCTGAGCCATTTATAACAGCTATCGTAATAGACCTGGGAACGGGGAATGGAATCTGTTATGAGCACTCTGAGACCTGACCGGTATAGTTTTTCTTCTGTCAGGATTTTGCTGTTTGCATCTATATTAAAAAGACCATGTGTTGCACATGCATAAACCTGTGTGGCTCCGTTGTCTTCCAGGAGTTTTGCTCCGTTTACAATGGAGCCTCCCGTGCAGATCATATCATCTATCATAATGGCAATCTTTCCGTCTACATCTCCGAGAAGGGCTTTGGATACGGCTTCTTTCCCTTTTTCCCTTTTCTTATATATGACTGCCACATCTGCGCCAAGGCAGTTGGCAAGTTTTTCTGCCCTTGTTGTTCCGCCTGCATCAGGCGATACTACTACTACTCTTTTTTCTTTTAATTCTTCTGCCAGTTTTACCTTGTAGTAGAGTACAAATAGGGGGAATGCGGCAATTTTATCTACAGGGAGATCTGT
>CALARM010000143.1 GCA_937888925.1 uncultured Synergistia bacterium
CCAGAGATCCTGTTTCTACGGTAGCTATAGGACTTGGCCATCTTTTTACCAATCAGGTTCTCTTTAAAGAAGTAATGAAAGAAAAAAAACAGGTACGATATTATATATAAATACGTGACGCGTGACGCGTCACGCGTAGAGCGCCCTATCACACATGACAATAGTATCAACTGCTTTTTACGCATTACGCATCACGCATTACGATGAAAGGTAGCTATGTAAATGAAATATTCATCTAAAAGAAAAAAAAGCTCACCCGGTATTTTTCTTCTACTTATAATACTTTCACTTATCATAGTTTTTTATCAGAACAGAGATATAGAAAGCGGAAAAAGTAACAGACTTGAGAATATGTTTTCTTATATAATATTACCGGTGCAAAAAATTATTAATACAGGAGGAAACAAAATATCATTAATTATATCGGCTTTCAAAAAAAATAAAGACCTGGCGGAGGAAAATAATAAATTAAAAAATCACATTCTTTTACTTCAAAGGGAAAATGAAACATTTAAAGGATATATGGGAGAAAATAACAGATTAAGAGAACTGCTGAATTTTAAAGAGAGTCTCCCGATAGAGACAATTGCGGCTCAGGTAATAGGCAGAGAACCTAACAGCTGGTTTCAATCCATAACCATAGATAAAGGTGCTATAGATGGAATAAAAAAAGATATGATTGTAATAGATAATAATGGAATAATAGGAAGAATTATAGTAGTATCACCTCAAAGTTCCAAGGTAATGTTAATTCTGGATAACGAAAGTGCCGTACCTGCTATTATAAGAGAAACAAGAAGTTCAGGAATAATTTATGGGACAGGACAAAAATGTGAAATGAAATATATAATTCCGGATAAAAATATTAAAACAGATTATACGGTTGAAACGTCCGGCCTGGGCAGAATATATCCGAAAGGAATTACAATAGGACATATTACGAATTTATACCGAAGCAGCGATAAATTATTCCAGACAGCAGAGATTACACCTTCAGCACAATTTAATTCCCTGGAAAATGTATTAATTCTAAAGGATAATCCCGCAGAACCAATTCCAGGGCAGGGAAATTAAAATTATGTTCTTTTTCACAGGTTTCATTATAATGATCATCTCTATAATAACACAGGGAAGTGTACTTTCAAGAATAAGCTGGAACGGAGTCATACCGGATCTAACCCTCATAGTTGTAATATCTTTCAGCTTACATGGAGGAGAAGTGAGAGGAAGTATTTTTGGTTTTATAGCAGGTATGATTCAGGATTTTATATCACTGAAAAGCCTGGGAGCCTGCTGTATAAGCAAAACATCTACAGGCTTTCTTGCAGGATATTTAAAGGATAATTTCAGTAATTCAAGTCTGTTAACACCTGTCATAATTATAATTATAAGTACATTTATGAATGAAGCCATTCATCTACTTTTCTATTTTGCTCTCGGAACAGGAAGGGTTTTACCTCCCGGTTTTATTGAGAAAATATTAATACAATTACTGTTAAATCTTATTTTCCTTCCTTTATTTTTACTATTGTTTATTAATCTGAACAAACTCTTCAGTCAGAGATATAAAACCCGGTATAACTATGAATAACAGAAATGAATTTATATTTAAAACAATTATATTATTAATATTCACAGGTATTTCTGTAAGATTATTTCAGCTTCAAATAATAAAAGGCAATAATCTCCTTGAAAAAGCAGAAAAAAATATAGTGAGAAGAACCTTTACGAAAGCTCAGAGAGGACTGATTTATGATCGTAATGGCCAGATAATGACTAATAATAAACCTTCTTTTTTACTTACAATAAACCCGACTGAACTGATAAATGAAGAAAAAACCTTTTCTGTACTTGAAAAAATTCTGGCAATCAGTAAAAAAGATATAAAAGAAAAGATAGAATTTTCTCCGTACCCACTGTTTACACCGGTAGAAATAAAACATGATCTTACCCTTCAGACAGTAGCAGAACTTTCGGAAATACTTCCTTCCCTTCCCGGCGTATATATAGAAACAGAACCAATAAGAAATTATCCCGGAAATAATGTTGCTTCCCATATACTTGGTTATGTAGGTCTCCCTACTGATAAAGAACTGGAAGATGTGAAGGAGCAAAACTACCAGCCATGGGAAATAATAGGTAAAGATGGTATTGAATTATATTATAATTCTACTCTCAGAGGAAAACAGGGCATAAAAGAGATAGAGGTAAATGCCGAAGGGAATATAGTAAAAGTTATCGGAGAAACAATACCTATTTCCGGAAATAACATATATCTGACTATTGATAAAGATCTCCAGAAAGCAGCAGAAGAAAAACTGGAGAAGATGCTTTACAGGCTTTCATTTGAAAAAGATAAAACGAAAGCAGGAACGGTGACAGTCATTTCGGTAAAAACAGGTGATATTCTGGCAATGACCAGCAAACCTGATTACAATCCAAATCTTTTTTCCACAGGTATATCGGAAAAAGATTATAAAAAGCTTATAGAAAACCCGTGGAAACCATTATTTAACCGTACCATAGCAGGCCTCTATCCTCCCGCTTCAACCTTTAAAATTATAACCTCTGCCGCTGCTCTTCAGGAAAAAATAGTAGGTGAATGGACACCTTTCTACTGTCGTGGCTACATAAAAGTAGAAGATAAAATTTTCAACTGCGATTTAAGAACAGGCCACGGGAAAATAGATTTTACAAATTCCATAGCAGAATCCTGTGATGTTGTATTTTATCAACTCGGTATGAAACTGGGCCTTGAGAAAATAGAAGAATATGCAAAACAATTTAATCTCGGTCTTGTTACAGGAGTCGAATTGCCGGGAGAAAATCCCGGTTTATTACCTACAGAGGAATGGAAAGAGAAAACAATAGGTGAAAAATGGTATATAGGTGACACGGTAAATATGTCTATAGGACAGGGGTATTTACTTGCCACACCTCTCCAGATGGCAGTAGTAACAGCAATACTTGCCGGCAATGGTGACTATAACCCTCCTCATCTGATAAAAAAAATTGCATCGGAACAGGGAGATATTATTCATGAGTATAAATCAAAAAACCATCGTAAAATTAATGTATCCGAATATAATCTGAATGTAATAAAAAATGGCATGAGAATGGCTGTTACAAAGGGAACGTCTACAGCGGGAAATATCAAAGGAATAGAAATTTCCGGGAAAACAGGAACAGCAGAAAATTTTCCGACCCCTGAAAACCCGACAGGTGAAAACCACGCATGGTTTGTTGCCTTTGCTCCTTCAGACGATCCGGAAATAGCAATATCGGTATTCCTGGAACAGGCAGGAGGATATGCAGGTAAAACTGCAGTACCTCTGGGTACAGAGGTAATAAAGGATTATTTTGACATAAAGAAAAAAAGGATGGAGAAAAGGTGAGTCATGGAGAGTGAGGAGTGAAGAGTGAGTAGGGGCGAACCATCGCCCGGTACCGGTGAAAACATGCATTACGCATCACGCATCACGAACCACCCGTGACGCGTCACAATACTTATGAAAAAATTCAAACATCTGGATTTTATACTTATCATAACAGTGCTGGCTATTATACTCTTCGGTATAATAATGATTTACAGTGCAAGTTACAGAGGTGAAGGCCTGACTTCCGAATTCAGAAGACAGGTTACATTTTTTCTGGTAGGACTTATTGCCATGTCTGTTATGATGACAGCAGACTATGAGTTCTGGGGCAAATGCAGAATTTATATCTATATCTGTACAGTTATCCTCCTGGTGATAGTACTTATAAACGGTGAAAATATAAGAGGGGCCCAGAGCTGGATAACACTTGGAAGTCTGGGAACATTTCAACCTTCGGAACCGGCGAAGCTGGCTTTTATAATTACC
>CALARM010000144.1 GCA_937888925.1 uncultured Synergistia bacterium
TTTTTCTGTGGTATCACTTCTGCCACAAATTCTTCTACAATTTGCTCTTCCAGTGAAAGTTTCTGCTGGAGATTCTCCATGATGGCCATGGCTTCTTCCTGTTTGAAATCCTGATAGTTCTTGAAGAGTTTTTTTAGCGCCTGTCTTGTTTCTTTCACTTCTTTCTGTGCAGAGGCGAGCATCTGTTTTGATTTTTCCAGAAATTCTTCTGCTATCTTTTTTCTTTTTCTTTCCTCTTCTTCTACATTGCCTGAAAGTCTTTTTCTTAGTTCTGACATCTCTCTCTTTATATTTATGACGGCATCTTTTTCTTCCGAGATAGTGTCGCTGTCAGATTTTATTTTTTCCAGCAGACTGTCTACTTCAAAGGTGCTTTCCGGCTGTTTCGCTTTTGCTTCATCTATTATATAAGAGGGAATTCCGAGTCTTTCTGCTATGATGAGAGCCTGACTTCTTCCAGGCTGACCGATTGTAAGATGATATTTCGGACTCAGAGTTTCTACGTCAAAATCCACACAGGCATTTTCCGCGTCAGGATTGAGTGCCGCAAAGGCTTTCATCTGGTTGTGGTGACTCGTAACAATGGTAAGAGATTTTCTTGCTATAAGATATTCCAGTATGGCTATACCAAGGGATGCTCCTTCTCCCGGATCAGTTCCTGCTCCCAGTTCATCAAGTAATATAAGGGAATTATCGTCTGCCAGAGAAAGAATTCTGGCTATCTGTTTTATATGGGAAGAAAAAGTGCTCAGACTCTGGGCTATGCTCTGTTCATCACCTATGTCTGCATATATACCTTTAATGAGAGAAATTTCCGTACCTTCTTCTGCAGGTATAAAAAGTCCTGTTTTTGTCATAAGCACGAAGAGACCTGTCATTTTTAATGTAACAGTTTTACCTCCCGTATTGGGCCCTGTTATGACGAGACATTTGAATTTTTCTCCTATATCTACCGTTATAGGGACAACCTCTCCTTTTATAAGAGGATGACGACCTTTTTTTATTTTTATTCTATTTCTTTTACTTATAACAGGTTTTATGCCTTTGAGTCTGTGGGCAAGTCTTCCTCTTGCCAGTATAAGTTCCAGATCTGTCAGTATATTAAGATTTTCTTCTATACCTTCCACTTCTTCGCTTACCATAAGGGAAATCTTTCTTAATATTGCTTCTATTTCTGCTTTTTCCTCAAGAATGGATTCTTTTAATTTATTATTTTTTTCAACGAGTGTGACAGGTTCCATAAAAAGGGTAACACCGCTTGAAGACTGATCATGAACAATGCCTTTAAACTGGCTTTTAAATTCTGATTTTACAGGCAGAACATACCGGCCTTCCCTTGTTGTAATAATTGTTTCCTGGAGCATTTTCCCGTAATGAGACGATTTTAAGAACTCCGACATTTTTGAGGATATGTGATTTTTGAGATCTTCAATAGTTCTTCTTAAAGAAGATAGCTTTGGAGAAGCATTGTTATAAATCTCTCCTTTAGGGCTTATGGTGGAATTTATCGCTTCCTGAATGGTTTTGTAGAAATTTAAATGCTGCACCATAGAGTAAAGGGTATTGTATTTATCTTTTCTGCTGTTAAAAAAAGCCCATATTCTCTGTGATACTGCCAGAGTCTGACTTATGTCCATAAGCTGCTGTATATCGAGTCTGCCCTGAAGAGCGGCTATTTTGAGAGGTTCCCTTATATCTCTTATACCTCCTATGGGTATCTGCTCGATATTCAGTAATCGAAAGGCTTCTTCTGTTTCTTCAAGCCATGTTTTTACCTCTTCCATATCATCGGAAGGTGTAAGGGAGAGAACTTTTTCTTTTGCAATATAAGAGCCTGCTTCTTCTGATAGAAGGTTTAATATTTCATTGTATTCCAGTACTTTTAATGTGTGGATGTCCATTTTCAGTGACCAGTGAGCAGTGACCAGTGAGCAGATGCGCTCATCACCATCACTTTTCTATTTCACCTCTTTATATAGCTATATAATGTGCTTCTGACAGGGGGACAGGTAACGGTTCGCCGTCTTCTTCCATTCCTTTGAGATGCATTTCGAGAGCTTTTTTCAGATTTTCCGTAACTTCCGGTATTGTTTTCCCTGTAGCGACACAACCCGGTACATCAGGTATATATGCTGAAAAGTTATTTGTAGATTGTTCTATTATGGCTAAATATTTCATTTTTTCAACCCCTTCTGGTTTTTGATTTTATTCCTGACTGTTTCAGTATACTGTTCAGCGTTCCAGTTGGAATATCATCACCAGGATGGCCGGCTATTGTAACACGACCTTTTTTACTGGCATGTTTATATTGCCTGTGACTTCCTTCCTGTGTTACTTTATACCATCCATCTTCTTCTATTAATTTTATTATATCACGTATTTTCATAAATTATCCTGTTTTTTTAAATCGTAAATTTTCTTTTTTGTCTTTCCTATTGCTTTTGCCACCTGAATTTCTTTCGGGCATACTTCAGTGCATTTTCCATGTGCTTTACATCCATGTGCTCCTTCAGTGGTGTCAAGCATGGCAATTCTTTCCTTATGTCCTCTGTCTCTCGAATCGAAGAGATACCGGAAAGATCTCAATATGGCCGCAGGTCCGCTGAAGTTTTCACTGTTTTCCGTCACAGGACATGATGCGGTGCAACATGCACAGAGTATACATCTGATTGCTTCATCGAAGGTTTTTCTTTCTTCAATAGTCTGAAGTCTTTCACCTTCAGGTGCTTTTTCATCTGTCATCAAATATGGCTTTAAGTTTCTGTATTTTTCAAAAAATGATTCCAGGTCAACTATGAGGTCTTTTATAACAGGGAAGCTGGGAAGAGGATCTACTGTAATGGTATCGCCGCTGTAGTCTTTTATGCTTTTCTGACAGGCAAGACTGCATATGCCGTTTATCTTCATACCGTCTGAGCCGCATACGCCGTGGGCGCAGGACATACGAAAAGAAAGAGTGGGATCCATTTCCCATCTTATCCTGTTCAGACAGTCAAGAATTCTTTCATTCGGTTCTACTTCCAGTCTGTAATCCATATAATAGGGTTCTTTATCTTTTTGCGGATCATATCTGTATATTCTGAAAAGATATGTCATTATGTTTCCCCTTTCAATAGTGAGTCGTGAAAAGCGAGCAGTGACCTGTAACCTGTCACCGGTGAGTGATGAATAGAGTTTAAGGTTTATTGCCGGTTGAATTTAAACTCTATTGCTTGCTATAGAGTATATGACGAATTACATACTACTCATCACCGGTCACTGATAACTGTTCACTGATTAATAGCTTCTTACCTTCGGCTCAAATTTAGTAACCTTGACAGGTTTTGTTTCAATCCTTATGTTTCTGCCATCTTTAAAAGCCAGTGTGTGGGAAAGATAATTTTTATCGTCCCTTTCCGGATAATCTTCACGGTAATGGGCACCACGGCTTTCTTTTCTGTACAGTGCACTTTCAACTGTTATGTCTGCCAGATTTAAAAGGTGTTCACATTCAACTGCTTCCATGATTTCCATATTAAAGATTTTGTCTTTCCCGATGATGCCTGCATGACTGTAGCGTTCTTTCAGTTCCTGTATTTTTTCTTTTGCTTTAATAAGTCCGGATTCTTCACGAAATACGGAACAATTATCCATCATAATTTGCTGCAGGTCCTGTCGTATTAATGATAATTTTTCTTTTCCAGTAGATGATAAAAGTTCATCTATTTTTGAAAGTACATCTGATGCTATATTCACATCAATCAGATTAGAATCTTCTTTTAACCATGTTCTGATAGCTTTACCGGCTCTTCTACCGAAGACTACAAGATCGAGAAGAGAATTACATCCCAGCCTGTTTGCACCGTGGACTGATACACAGGCACATTCTCCTGCAGCAAAAAGGCCGGGAACATAGGTGCCTTTTGAATCGGATATTACATGGCCGTCACAGTCTGTCGGTATTCCTCCCATCATATAGTGGCATGTAGGCTGAACAGGAACAGGTTCCTTTACAGGGTCTGCACCTCCGTAAAGCCTTGCAAAAGATGTTATTTCCCATAGTTTATCTTCTATTATATCCCTGTCCAGGTGGGTAAGATCTAGATGCACATAATCCTGCTCGTTAATGCCTCTTCCTTCCTGCACTTCCCGGAGGATGGAGCGGGATATGATGTCTCTGGGAGCGAGATCCTTTATTACAGGAGCGTAACGTTCCATAAATCTTTCGCCTTTACCGTTACGAAGAATGCCTCCTTCACCTCTTGCAGCTTCACTTATCAGTATGCCATGTTTTCTTATGCCTGTAGGATGGAACTGAACAAATTCCATGTCCATAAGAGGCAATCCATTCTGAAATATTATAGATACTACTTCACCTGTGTTGGAAAAACAGTTTGAAGTGGTTTTATAAACCTTTCCGAAACCTCCTGTGGCCAGCAGTATTGAATTTGCATAAATTTTATAGAATTTTCCCGTAGAAAGTTCCAAAAGGATTGCTCCATAACATCTTCCTTCATGAAAAAGCAGATCTATTACCTGAAATTCAGAGTAAAATTTTACCCCTCTTTTTACACATTGTTCAAAAAGTGTATCTAAAATAACTCTTCCTGTTCTGTCAGAAGCATAACAGGCACGCTTTACGGGAGCTTTGCCGTAATCTCTCGTATGCCCTCCGAATGCTCTCTGGCCTATTTTACCTTCCGAATTTCTGCTGAAAGGAACTCCCATATGTTCAAGTTCTATAATTGCTCTTGGTGCATCATTTACCATAATTTCAATCGCATCCTGATCCCCCAGGTAATCACTGCCTTTAACTGTGTCAAACATATGCCATTCAGGATTATCCTCTTCTTCATTACCGAGAGCTGCAGTAATGCCTCCCTGGGCTGCTCCCGAGTGGGAACGGGTAGGGAACACTTTACTTATAACTGCAACATCTGTTGAACCTGCCAGTTCTACTGCTGCTCTGAGACCTGCCATACCCGAACCTATGATGATAACTTTATGGTTTAATGTTGTTGTAATACTCTCCATCTGCAATCCTCTTTCGTTAGTTATTTAGAATCGTAACGCGTAACGCGTGACGCGTGACGCGAGGATTATTGTCGTTTTACTGTCGGTCAGCCTGACTGCGACCGGTTATCAATCAGTTTTTATTGAAAATTATAATTTATCATTATAACATCTAAAATTATGTTTAACAAGTATAAAAGTGAATAGTGAAAAGTGAGTCGTGAGTGGTGAGCAGGCTTACCACCCCTCACGCATCACGCGTTACGCGTCACGATTTTACCAATTGACTCAATATGGTCAATAATGTTATAGTAAGGAATATG
>CALARM010000145.1 GCA_937888925.1 uncultured Synergistia bacterium
TGAACGGTCTCTGTTCTCTGGATAACAAAAACTGGTGGATTGTAGGAGATTGCGGAAAGATACTTCATACAAATGACGGAGGCATTAAATGGAATGTTCAAAAAAGCGGCCTCGCAGAAGATAACAGTCTCAGGGGAGTTCATTTTGTAGATTTAAAACATGGCTGGGCTGTCGGAAATAAAGGCATGATTTTGCACACATCTGACGGAGGAAAAAACTGGAAAGTCCAGGTGAGCCGGACAAAGGGGAATTTAACGAGAGTACGTTTTATAGACACAAAAATCGGCTGGGCTATAGGACAGTTAGGTACTTTTGTCCTGACAGTAGACGGCGGAAAAACATGGCAGCCGAAGAAAATAGGCTATATAACGGAAGATTTTCTCTATCTGAGAATGGATGACAGTAAAAATGGAATAATTATAGGCAGTAAAGGCTGTATTTTAAGAACGGAAGATGGAGGAATTAACTGGAAAATTCGGCAGAACAGCACCGGTTGCTCTGTCTGTCCGGGATTTTTCCTGACTACTGAAATTGGCTGGACTGTTTCAGATAACGGTACTGTCTGGCGTACTTCAGACGGAGGAAACGAATGGCGTAAAAGTGAAACTAATCTGCCGGAAACCTTCAGAGCTATATTTTTTATGAATCCTTCCATGGGATGGCTTGTGGGCTGTAATGGAGCAATATATCATACGGAAGACGGAGGATACAAATGGACACCTCTGAAAAGCGGAACGAAAGCCCATCTTAATACAATATCTTTTTCCGATACTATGACTGGTTTCGCCATAGGCGCAGCAGGTACAATAGTCATTACCCGTGACGGAGGGAAGACGTGGAAGACCTGTAAAAAGTGATTTCCCTGCTTTTATGAATAATATTATTGTTCCGGGATATAAATTTAAAAACGCTCCCTATAAAATTATCAGAAAAATCGGCCAGGGAGGCCAGTGTAATGTTTATCTGGCAAGAAAAGGGGGAGCAAATTTTGCCGTGAAAGAGCTTCATGCCACTCATGGAGACCCTTCTATACAGGCCGGTTATGTAAACATGTTTAAAAGGGAATATGAATTACTTTCTGTTCTCGCCCATCCTGTACTTCCCAGAGCCTGTGCTTATTTTCAGGAAAATGACAGGCATTTTGTAGCAGTAGAATTTATTTCAGGTGAAAATCTTTCGCAGATCATGAACAGAACAAAGAAACCTTTTCCTAAAGAAGTTGTTATGGAAATAGGACTTAAAATAAGCGAACTTCTACTGTATCTTTCTCTTAGAGAAAAGCCTGTTCTTTTAAGAGATATAAAGCCTTTAAATATAATAATTACTCACAACGGAGAGGTGAAATTTATTGATTTTACTATAGCAAGGGAATATGCCTTCGATAAAGGCGATACTCTCAGACTTGGTTCACCGGGGTATGCTCCACCGGAACAGTATAACGGAAAAAGTGAGCCTAAATCAGATGTTTTTGCTCTGGGAGTAACAATGCATGAACTGCTCAGTCTTGAAGATCCTTCTCTTAATCCTTTAAAACTTTCCTTTAAATTTAATCCTCCTGTTTCCGAAGGTTTGTGTGATTTAATACGGAGGGCAACTGCTCTGAAACCTGAAGAAAGATACAGTCCTCTGGAATTTCATAACAGACTTAAAGAGAAATACTACAGAAGAATATCGCCTGACCCTTTATATAAAAATATGTCACCTCTTAAGAAATTTTCTATGGAGATTTATTGTGAAGAGAATAAAGGCTCTGGTATATATAAAAAGGAAATAATTCCTGCTATGATGAAAGATAAAAAGATGTCATGGAGGAAAAAGAAAAAAAAGTCGGCTGTGGCGGAGAAAGAAGACCAGGTTTTTATGCATAAAAACCTTAATGGTCTTTCCAGGAGAAGTGTTGTATTACTTATTTTATGGGCTTTATATTTTTTGTTTGGTATGAGATTGTTGAATAATCCTCTGGTTTTTATGATTACTGTTTTGCTGGGTTTAATCGTTATACTGATTATAGTAGCCGGAGACAGTCAGAATTTTGACAGAATGTATACCCTGTCAGAATCTCAACTGATATATGAAGGCAAATTTGAGAAAATAGAAATTCCTTTGAATAAAATTGACCTGTTCGCTTTTTGCATGGCTGATAATAATTATGTAATTGAAGGTAAGGGGAAGAAAATAATGTTTAATAAGGATATTAACGGATGGGATAAACTGAAACATCTGATAGAGTTAAGAACAGGTCGCCAGTGTATCAGTATGGAAGATAAGGAGTTTTTTTCTTCGGAAGATGATGATCCCAAAAGTTAACATAATTTTAACCTTTTATGCCTGTAAAAACTGGAAATTTTAATAGCTTTGTAGTATAATCATTTTGCTTCTACCAGACTATGAATTATTTTAATTTTTTCGGGGGAAATTATAATGAAAATAAACAGCCTCTCCTTAAATAAGAGCTTAACATATCCTGTGACATTACAGAAAAAATCTGATGAACCGAAAGATATCGTGGATATTTCTGCTTTTGCCATGGCAGAAACGGATTCTGTAAATAAAAAAGATATAGCCTCGAATACAGGGATCCCGTCTGATAATATTGATTTCTGTTTTGACCAGTATACATCTAACCCTCTGGCTGTTGCAGGACATGTTACCGGTGGAACTGCCGGCACAATTGCACAGCTTCCACTGTCTCCGGAGCTTGAATTCAAGAACTTTATTAAAACCTCAAGGACTGACCCGAAAAGATATGTACAGGATGGATATAAACTGGTTGACCCGAAAGGTGATGCCTATCTCATAGGAGAGTTAGATCAGGTACCCCGTAAATTGATAAAAGCTTTATATGAATTTCTATGCAAAAAAAAGGATAACGGAGAAGAGATAAAAGAGGATTTCACCATAGGACATAAGAAGCCCATTAAAACCGATGCTCTTATAAATAAAATTATAGAAACCATTCAGGAAAACCCTGGCATAGAGCCGGTGATGGGAGAAGAACATAAATGGTCTCCGGAAGCTCAGAAATATTTATATTATGGTTTCTGGGACAGGCTTAAAGATTTTGTAAAAGGTGATTACAAAGAATTTCCTGCTCCCCTGCTTCTGAGAAGTAAATTTTTTCTGATCCTTGCCTGTGGCTATACAAACCGTTATATGGTTACAGGTAAAGAAGGAGAACTGGAGAAAAAGTTAATGTCCTATCCCGATGGTTCTGTTCAAATTCATGATGTGTTCAGAGAAAGTTATCTTTTAAATAAAGGAGACATATATCTCACACTCCTTACAGCAGAAAATATGCTGGCAAAAAATCCCTACCAGAAAGATCGTAATAAAGATCCACTGCAGAAAAAATTATCCTATATCAGAAATGACTCAAAACCAGTTGGAGATAAATATGGCGGATGGTATCACTTCTTCGGAGCAGCTCTTTACGGACTCCTGAGAAATGATTTTGCATCTAAATCTGTGGTGCTGACAGAAGCCTTTGGCTCTTTTTTCCTTGAAGGCCCTGACAGACAGGAAACATTGATAAATGTAGCAGGTGCCGATTTCGGCAGTAAACTTAAAAAAATGATGAAAAAACAACAGTGGAGAAATCCTCCTGCCGGGGCAGATGATAGAAATTATATGGATCTTTCTGAATTTGCCCCTGAAACAGAGCAAAAATAACAGAGAATACTGGCTTATTGATGATGAC